>WRCL01000184.1 GCA_009783975.1 Micrococcales bacterium | reverse complement strand
GGCGTTGCTGGCGGCCCGCGAGCACGCCGCCCAGGTTGCTGTCCAGGCCGCCGGCGAGGTGTACGCCCAGGCCATGGAGACATCGCAGCAGGCCGACGCTGCAGCGGCATCTGCCGCCGCCGAGAAGGCCACCGCCGACGTCGCGGTCACGCAGGCTCGCACCCAGCTCGTCCAGGTCGCACGCCAGCTGTCGACGACTGGCGGCACGTCCGACACGCTCACCGCGATCTTGTCCGCCGACGACTTCGCGGACCTGGCTGAGCGCACCGCCCAGCTTGAGCACGTCACCGGGCGCAACGACCAGATGGTCCAAGAGTTCTTGGCTGTCCAGACCGTCGCGCGGACCATGGACCTGCGCGCCCAGGAGACCGCCGCCACCGCCGCCGCAGCCAAAGCCACCGCCGAGACCGCCCTGGGCCAGGCCCAGCAGGCGTCGCGCGCAGCCAGGGCGTCGGTCGCCGCAGGTGAGAAACGCCGTGACGAGCTCGTCGCCGCGCTCGCCGCCGCGCAGAACACCTCGATCGAGGTCCAGCGGGCCCGGCAGGCGGCCGTCGACGCCGCACGTGAGGCCCAGGCCCGGGCGAACCTCGCCAGCCCGGCGGCCAGCACACCAGCACCAAGCACCGGCGGGACGACGAGAGGGTCAGCCTCGGCCGGCGAGACCGCTGTGGCATGGGCCCGCACCCAGATCGGCAAACCGTACCTGTGGGCCGCCTCAGGGCCAGCGTCCTACGACTGCTCGGGCCTGACCCAGCAGGCGTGGCGCCAGGCCGGGGTGTCGCTCGCGCACTCCTCGCGCACCCAGTACACCCAGGTGAAGAAAGTCCCCGTGGCCGACCTGCGCGTCGGTGACCTCGTGTTCTGGGCGAGCAACACCTCAGACCCGTCGACGATCTACCACGTGGCGTTGTGGGTCGGGCCAGGCACGATCCTCGAGGCCCCGGCCCCAGGGATGCTCATCCGCACGACGGCACTGAAGTACACCAACCTCATGCCCTACGGCGGACGGCCGTAGCCAGCTGTCAGTGGTTGTACCCGGCGTCGGCAGCGCGCTGGAACGAACGGGCGATCTCTTCCTCGGCGGCGGCCCGGCCCACCCAGTGCGCACCCTCGACAGACTTGCCCGGCTCCAGGTCCTTGTACACCTCGAAGAAGTGCTGGATCTCCAGGCGGTGGAAGTCCGACACGTCGTCGATGTCCTGGCGCCACGCGGCGCGCTGGTCACCGGTCGGCACGCACAGCACCTTGTCGTCACCGCCGGCCTCGTCGCGCATCCGGAACATCCCCAGGGTCCGGCAGCGGATGAGGCAGCCAGGGAACGTTGGTTCTTCGAGCAGCACCAGGGCGTCCAGCGGGTCGCCGTCCTCGCCGAGGGTGCCGTCGATGAACCCGTAGTCGTCGGGGTACCGGGTGGAGGTGAACAGCATCCGGTCCAGCCGGATCCGTCCGGAGGTGTGGTCCACCTCGTACTTGTTGCGCTGCCCCTTCGGGATCTCGATGGTGACGTCAAAGTCCACGGTGTCCTCCGCAGTTCGGGCCTAACGCCCACAAACAGGCGTCTGCACAGTAGTCTGGCCTACGCAGACCACTTCGTGCGCTACCGACTGACCACAGATACGACAACGGCACGATCTACAGCACTGGGGCAGGACCAAGGAGAGACCGTGCGGACACGGACCTGGGTGATCGCCGGCGTCGTCGGGGCGCTGGTGCTCGGCGGGGGGTACGCGACCGCCGACGCCCTCGACGTGGTCCCCGGGCTGATCACGTTCGCGCCACGGACCGCGGCCGTCTCCCCGTTCCCTGAGGTCATGGTCCCCGGGCCTGTGGTGCCCGCGCTGGCCGGCCTGGACCCCAACGCCGCGGTGCCCGCCGCAGCCACAGTCCAGGCCAAGGTCGACGCGCTGGTCGCCGACCCGCGGCTGGGACCGTCCGTCGGCGTCGTCGTCGTCGACCAGCTCACCGGGGACGTCCTTGGCGGCCACTCACCGGGCACAGGGCGCCAACCAGCGTCGGTGGCCAAGGTCCTCACCGCGGTCGCCGCGCTCACCGTCTTGCGCCCAGCGTCGACCTTGGACACCACAGCGGTCCTCGTCGGCAACCAGGTCGTCCTCGTCGGTGGCGGTGACATCATGCTCGGCGAGGGCGCCGGAGACCCCGAGGCCGTCGACGGCCGGGCAGGGCTTGGTGACCTCGCCGCCCAGACCGCCAAAGCCTTGCAGGCCGCCGGGGTGACGACGGTGAGCCTCGCCGTGGACGACTCGTTGTTCGCCGGGCCGACGGCCGCCCCAGGCTGGACCCCCGACCACCTGGGCCAGTACACGGCCAGGGTCACCGCCGTGGCCGTGCACATGGCCAAGAAGAACCCCGCCGCGATGTATTCCCCACGCCACGTCGACCCGTCGCTGCACGCCGGAGAGACCTTCGCCGCGCGCCTGGCCGAGCAGCAGATCACCGTCACCGGGCCGGTCACGCGCACAACCGCCGCCGCTGGTGCCACACCGTTGGGGTCGGTCGCCTCGGCACCGGTCGTCGACGTCGTCGAGTACTTCTTGCGCACCTCGGACAACACCGTCACCGAGGTCGTCGCCCACCTCGTCGCCGTCAACCAAGGCAAACCCGCGACCTTCGAAGGCTCGACCGCGGCAGTCCTCGACGTCGTCGCCAAGCTCGGGGCCAACACCACTGGCGCGCACCTCGCCGACGCCTCAGGCCTCGCCGGGGGTTCAGCCGTCCCCGCCCAGACGTTCATCGACGTCCTGGGGATCATCACCAGCCCCACGCACCCCGAGCTGCGCGAGATCGTCGCCGGCATGCCTATCGCCGGCCTCACCGGCACCCTCCACGACCGCTACCTCACATCGGAGTCCCGCGGCCTGGTCCGCGCCAAGACCGGTTCCCTGCCCAACGTCACCTCCCTGGCCGGCACTGTCGTCACCGCCGACGGCCGCGCCCTGGACTTCGTCGTCATGGCCGACCAGACCCCCGCCGCCGGCAACCAGATCGACCCCCGTTCGGCCATCGACGGCTTCGTCTCCGACCTCGGCGCCTGCGGGTGCGGCGGTTGAGCCTTCCTCTTCTTGGGGCGGGTCCGGCGGGGGGCGCCAGTTCTGCCCGGCCCGCCTTCGGCGGGCTTGATGCCCGCCACACCGGAACTGGCGCCCCCCGCCGAACCCTTGCGAGTCAGGCTCACCTTGGGGGTCTTGAACTGCCCGTGTGGAGACTTGGCAGGGGGCGGTTGAGCCTTCCTCTTCTTGGGGCGGGTCCGGCGGGGGGCGCCAGTTCTGCCCGGCCCGCCTCCGGCGGGCTTGATGCCCGCCACACCGGAACTGGCGCCCCCCGCCGGACCCTTGCGAGTCAGGCTCACCTTGGGGGTCTTGAACTGCCCGTGTGGAGACTTGTGAGGACAGGTACCCATCCCCGTTGCCTTCGGCGCACGGTGGGGGACGAGCTTCGGGGTGAGGGACGAACCTATACGTTCGTCCCTCACCCCGAAGCTCGTCCCCCACCCCTGGGCGGGCCACATGCGTGGACCGGGAGGGGTTCGGTGGGCTACCATGGATGGCATGTTCCGTCGAATGTGCTGCTGACCAGCGCACGTTCGACTGTGCCCGCGGACCGTGTGATCTGCCAGAGCCCCAGCGTGCGCCCCGCCTCCGTGGCGAGTGGCCGTCAGCCGCATGAGACTCGCCTGTGAGGCATCCCCCCGTCCCCTGCGCGGCTGTGCTGCGCCCCCCTCACAGGAGAACACTCATGAGCAAGGAAAGCTGGAGCTTCGAGACACGTCAGATCCACGCCGGGCAGACGCCGGACGCCGAGACCGGGTCGCGGGCGTTGCCGCTGTACCAGACCACCGCGTACGTGTTCGACGACGCGCGCCAGGCGGCGAGCCGGTTCGCGCTGGCCGAGCTCGGGCCGATCTACACACGGCTGGGCAACCCGACCCAGGAGGTCGTGGAGAACCGCATCGCGTCGCTCGAAGGTGGGGTCGGTGCGCTGCTGGTCTCCTCGGGCCAGGCCGCTGAGGCGCTGGCGATCCTCAACATCGCTGAGGTCGGCGACCACGTCGTGTCCAGCGCGTCGCTGTACGGCGGCACGTACAACCTGCTGGCGAACACGCTGAAGAAGTTTGGGATCGCGGTGACGTTCGTCCACGACCCCCGCGACATCGACCAGTGGCGCGCGGCGGTGCGGCCCAACACCAAGGTGTTCTTCGGTGAGGCGATCCCCAACCCCAAGACCGACGTGCTGGACATCGAGCCGATCGCCGCGGTCGCGCACGACGCTGGCGTCCCGCTCATCGTCGACAACACTGTGGGCACCCCGTACCTTGTCAACCCGATCGCGTGGGGCGCTGACATCGTCGTGCACTCGGCGACCAAGTACCTCGGTGGGCACGGCACAGCGGTCGCCGGGGTCATCGTCGACGCCGGACGGTTCGACTACACCGCCGACCCGGCGCGGTTCCCGGGGCTGAACGAGCCCGACCCGAGCTACCACGGCCTGCGTTGGGGCCCTGACCTGGGGGCGGACGGGCCGTTCGGGGCGAACCTGTCATACGTCCTCAAGGCCCGTTCACAGCTGTTGCGTGACCTGGGCACTGCTGTGAGCCCGTTCAACGCCTGGCTCATCGCCCAGGGGCTGGAGACCTTGTCGCTGCGTGTCGAACGGCACGTGGCCAACGCTGAACGCGTCGCCGGGTGGTTGGCTGCCCGTGAGGACGTGAACTACGTCCACTACGCCGGGCTGGAGTCCAGCCCGTACCACGGGTTGAAGCAGAAGTACGCCCCGCGCGGGGCCGGGGCCGTCCTTGCCTTCGAGCTGCCTGGTGGCACCGACGCAGGCCAGGCGTTCGTCTCGGCGCTGGAGCTGCACTCGCACGTGGCGAACATCGGTGATGTGCGCTCGCTGGTCATCCACCCGGCCTCGACGACGCACTCACAGCTGAGCGAGGCTG
>WRCL01000183.1 GCA_009783975.1 Micrococcales bacterium | reverse complement strand
GCGACGGAAGAGAGTCCAGCCCATGTCTGCCACGATGACCGACCTGCCGAAGGTGCACCCTGCTGAGCACAGGCGCAGCACCGTCGCGACGGCGACCAAGGCCGCGGGCTGGACTGTCTTCTGGGTCACGCTCGCCGCGGTCGCGGCGCTCACGGCCGCAGTGTTCCTCATCCCCCAGTCGCAAGCCGGGTCCGGGCTCACGGTCCTCACAGGGTCGATGCGTCCTGTGCTCGAACCCGGCGACGTCGTGGCAATACGCGGTGTGAAAGCCCACGAGGTGTGCCAGACCGTGAAACCCGGCGACATGGTCGCGTACATGCCGAACACCGACGACCCCATGATCATCACCCACCGTGTCGTACGTGTCTACGACTACGACGGGTACGAGAGCTGCATGGTCGTCACCAAAGGTGATGCGAACAACACCGAGGACAAACCCGTGCCTGCCCGCGCCATCAAAGGTGTGGTCATGTACAACGTCCCGAAGGTCGGGCACATCCTCACCTGGACGCAGAGCCACGGTGCCCGGGCGCTGATGGTCATCGGCGCCGGAGCGTGCTTCTTGCTCGGCTCCTGCCTGGTCATCCCCCGCAAGGCAAAGCTGGCGAAGCGCCCCGACTACGTCATCTGACCCACGCCGCACGAACACACGGAGAACGACGATGAGAACCGGCACCGCACACAGGACCTCGACGGTCCCGGTGCGCACGTTGGTGCCCGCCGTCGCCACCGGCATCGTCGGCGGACTTCTCGCTGTGACAACCGCGTTGATGGGCACAACCTCCGCCTTGTGGACCGAGGACGTCCCGCTGGCCCTTGGCGGCGGCGAGCTCACCCTGGAGTACCCCCAGGACGTCGCGTCGTTCGAGCTGAAGACGACGATGTCAGCCACACGCACCACCGTCCCAGGCCTGGGGGACGACGAAGACGAGTACCCCGCCCCGATGACGTACACCGTCCGTGTCGACAACCTCGGCCCCGACGAGGCCACGAACATGACGGTGACGATCAACGTCCCCCTCGTCGAGCACCTCTCGTTCGTCGCGACTCGCTCACCTGACATCGCTTCGACGTGCGACACGACGAACGTCGCCGTGGAACAAGGGCAGGTGACCACCGACAACCAGGAGGTCACCCACGCCTACGGGCAGATCGTGTGCACAGTCCCTGGTCCGCTCGCGGCAGGCAACGGGTACGAGCTGCACGTCGACATGAGCGCCTCACAGCTGTTGGCCAAATCCGAGCTGTTGGCGACGACGACCGTCGACGCCGCCGGTTCACAGCAGACCGCGTCGTGGCTGATGTCGAGCCCGAAAACGCTCATCGACCTGTCGTTGCACAAAACTGGTCCAGCGTCGATCGAGGCCGGCAAGATCGGTGTCTACACCCTCACCGTCAAGAACGAAACCGTGGGAGCCGAGACCTCTGTCGCCGCCCCTCCCGTCGTCGTCGACACGCTACCTCCCGGCGTGACGTTCTTGGTCTCGAAGTCGCCGACATGGTGCACGGTCGCGGGCGATCCTTCTGAAGGCCAGGTGGTGACCTGCGACTTTTCGGCGGCCGGCAGGCCAGTCACTATTGCCTCAGGCGCAGAATTCCCCCTCGAGCTCTCCGTCCAGTTCGACGAGTCTCTGGCGGGCACCACCATCACCAACACCGCTACGGTCTCCAGCACAGACCCCGACCCGTCGTTGGCGAACAACACGTGGAGCGCTACGACGGTCGTGACCGACGGATCCGGGAACGAAAGCGTGTTCTCCTGCCCGGACGGCTACTACTACAACATGTTCGCCGGTGGTTGCGTCGAGGTCGACCCCAGCGGTGGTGGTGAGCCTGAGGACTCTGAGTTCCATGTGGATGTCACATCCTCTCCGAAATGGGACTGGTTGACAGTAAACCCCAACAATCCGTTCGTGTACACCCCGTTCACACTCACCCTTCCGTTCTCTCCTGTCGACGACAAGGCGGTGGTGACGGTGTCGCTCGGATCCGCCTGGTCGAATTTCGCCAACGCTACAAACGATAAGAAAAACCTCCTCGGCCAGACCAACACACCTGACAATAAAGGGGTTCTCGCGTGGCAGATCGACTTCCAGGTCAACGGGAAGACCGTGACCCCCAACACTGACGGGACATACACTATCGTCTTGGACGACCTGTCTAGTGGGCTCGTCGTGGTCGAACTCAAAATCGGCATCAAGTTCGTCGGTCAAGGGAACGACTCGACGGTCATCACCCCGACCATCATGGCGGCACACGTCGAAACGACTGATATCAACGGTGAACAGACATGGTTCGTCGTCGGCGGGATCCAGGTCCCGGGCTACCTCAAGGACAAGATCGCGAACGCACCAAAAGAACCGAGCGGCACCTGGTGGCCCACCGACCAGTACCCCGGCTACTTCTACCCCCCGGAAGCGGGAGAGGAACCGGAGTCTGGTGCGCAACCCATCGTCCTGGCAGCAGCACCTCTGTCCTCATGGCCCGACATCGAGGCTAGCGAGGACGGAGAGCAGGCTGGCGAACCAGACACCGAGGACGACCTCGCGGAGACCGAGACGCCGCTCCTGCTGGGTGGGAGCACCACGGACGGGGACACGATCGGTGGTGTGTTCGACCCCGACGCGATGATGTTCACGCGCGAGGACGGCACTGTGCTGGTGGTCGTGTCAGTCGAAGAGGTCGACGGGACGACTGTCGTCACGACCGAGGACGGGACACAGTTCGTCAGCGACTCGTCCGATTCAACCTGGGTGCAGGTCGTCGCGGAGGACTAGCCGCCGCCCGGCGCGGCGGCTTCGCGCGAGTCACAGATGCGGGCAGACTTGTCATAAGGCGGATCACGTGAGTGTCGCCATCTGAGACGCAAGTCATATGAGAGGAACCCGCTGTGCTCAAGCTGTCCAAGCCGACCCGTTCTGGCACCCGGTCGCTCACCTTTGCCCTGCCCACCGACGACCTTGCGGGACCAACGAGCGTCGTGGGGACGTTCAACGACTGGACGCCTGGGGCGCACCCGCTGCGTAAGCGCTCCAACGGGATGGCCAGTGTGCAGGTGACCGTCCCGGCCGGTGCTGAGGTGACGTTCCGGTACCTGGCTGATGGTGGGTGCTGGTTCGACGACCATGCCGCCGACGCCATCACCTCGCAGGGTTCTGTCGTCCGGGTCTGAGCCTGAGGCCTGCGGCGCGTTGTCGGTAGGCGCTTTGCCGTCGGACTGGTTAGGTGGTGCCATGCATATCTGGCCCGGTCATGCTTACCCCCTCGGCGCGACCTACGACGGTTCTGGTACCAACTTCGCGCTGTTCTCCGAGGTCGCCTGGCGTGTCGAGCTGTGCCTCATCGACTCTGACGGCACCGAGGCTCGGGTCGACCTGCCCGAGGTCGACGGGTTCGTCTGGCACGGGTACCTGCCGGCCGTCGCCCCAGGCCAGCAGTACGGGTTCCGTGTGCACGGCCCGTACGACCCGGCGGCCGGGCACCGGTGCGACCCGTCGAAGCTGTTGCTCGACCCGTACGCCAAGGCGATCGCGGGGCAGGTCGACGCCCACGAGTCGCTGTACTCGTACCGGTTCGCCGACCCCGAGCAGCGCAACTCGCTGGACTCGGCTCCGCACACGATGACGTCGCTGGTGGTGAGCCCCTACTTCGACTGGGGCCACGACCGGCCCCCGAACCACGACTACCACGAGTCGGTGATCTACGAGACGCACGTCAAGGGCCTGACCGCTGGGCACCCGAACGTCCCGCACTTCCAGCGCGGCACCTACCTGGGGATGGCCCACCCGGCGGTCGTCGGGCACCTGACGTCGTTGGGTGTCACCGCCGTCGAGCTCATGCCCGTGCACCAGTTCGTCCAGGACCCGTCGTTGGTCGCCCAGGGGCTGACGAACTACTGGGGGTACAACACCATCGGGTTCTTCGCCCCGCACAACGGCTACTCGGCGTTCGCCTCGTCGGGCCAGCAGGTCCAAGAGTTCAAGGCGATGGTCAAAGCCCTGCACGCGGCTGATATCGAGGTGATCCTCGACGTGGTGTACAACCACACCGCCGAAGGCAACCACCAGGGCCCGACGTTGAGCTTCCGCGGGATCGACAACGCGAACTACTACCGCCTCGTCGACTCAGACCGGTCGCACTACTTCGACACGACCGGGACAGGTAACTCGTTGCTCATGCGCTCGCCCCATGTGCTCCAGCTCATCATGGACTCGCTGCGCTACTGGGTGACCGAGATGCACGTCGACGGGTTCCGCTTCGACCTCGCAGCGACGTTGGCCCGCCAGTTCCACGAGGTCGACCGGCTGTCGGCGTTCTTCGACCTGGTCCAGCAAGACCCGGTCGTCTCGCAGGTCAAGCTCATCGCCGAACCGTGGGACCTGGGCGACGGCGGCTACCAGTTCGGCGGGTTCCCCCCGTTGTGGACCGAGTGGAACGGCAAGTACCGCGACACGGTCCGCGACTTCTGGCGGTCCGAACCGTCGACGCTCGGTGAGTTCGCCAGCCGTATCAGTGGGTCGTCCGACCTGTACGCGCACACCGGCCGGCGCCCGTCGGCCTCGATCAACTTCGTCACCGCCCACGACGGTTTCACGTTGCGTGACCTGGTCAGCTACAACGACAAGCACAACATGGCCAACGGCGAGGACAACCGCGACGGGGAGAACCACAACCGGTCGTGGAACTGCGGGGCCGAAGGCCCGACCGACGACACCGAGACCAACGCCTTGCGCGCGCGCCAGCAACGCAACTTCTTCGCGACGTTGCTGCTGTCCCAAGGCGTGCCGATGATCGCCCACGGCGACGAGATGGGCCGCACACAAAGCGGCAACAACAACGTGTACTGCCAGGACAACGCCACGTCCTGGGTGGACTGGGACCTGGACGGCGAACGCACCGCGCTGCTGGAGTTCGCCCGCAAGCTCGTCGGGGTGCGTTCGGCCCACCCGGTGTTCCGGCG
>WRCL01000182.1 GCA_009783975.1 Micrococcales bacterium | reverse complement strand
CCGCCACCCGGCACCCCGAGCACCCGGGCGATGCGCACCGGGTCGAGCAACGCTGTGGCGTCCAGCTCGGAGAGCTCGGCGAGCACCGCAGCGACCTCCCGGCGCGAGGTGTCGACATAGTCGCGGATGACCAGCTCACGGTCGGCCCCGATCCCCCCGACAAGCTCGTCCAGCTGTAGCGACATCAGGCGTCCGTCGGTGCCCAGCTCGATGACGTACCCGTCGATCTCGTCGGTGATGCGCCGGACCATCTCCAGGCGCTGGACGACTGTCGCGACGTCGCGGACTGTCACGAGGTCTTCGATCTCCAGGGCTGACAACGTCCCAGAGACCTCGTCCAACCGGGCTTTGTACCGTTCGAGCGTGGCCAGGGCCTGGTTGGCCCGAGACAAGATCGTCGTGGAGTCTTCCAGCACGTGACGTGCCCCGTCGACGTACAAGGCGATGATCCGCATCGACGCGGACACCGAGATGATTGGGAACCCCGTCTGCTTGGCGACCCGTTCGGCTGTGCGGTGCCGGGTCCCAGACTCCGAGGTCGGGATCGACGGGTCCGGCAGCAGCTGGACGTTGGCCCGCACGATCCGCGACAGGTCAGCGCTGACGACCACAGCCCCGTCCATCTTCGCCAGCTCACGCAGCCGCGTGGCAGAAAACCCGACATCCAGCGCAAACCCACCTGAGCAGATCGCCTCGACCACGGGGTCGACACCAAGGACGACGATCGCCCCGGTGCGCCCCCACAAGATCCGTTCCAGACCGTCGCGCAGCTCGCTGCCCGGCGCGACCAACGCCAGGGTTGCGCGCAGCCGCTCTTCGGCCGTGGTCATCAGGTCGCTCACGACACCAGATGGTATCTGGGCCACCGGCGACAAGCCGTTTGAGACAGCCGCGTTGCGCGCGGGTTCACGCTGTTGTGGGGGGTGAGACGTGTGTGTGAGGAGCGAAAGACGCCCGTTGGGCCAACACCCCGGTCGAACACGCCGAGAACGCGACCTGGACGCCCGGGACGCTCGGACTGTTCGATGTGCCCGTAGACTGTCGGGCCGTGGGACTGACCATTGGGATCGTTGGACTGCCCAACGTCGGCAAGTCGACGTTGTTCAACGCGTTGACCAGGGCGAGCGTGCTCGCAGCGAACTACCCGTTCGCGACGATCGAGCCGAACGTCGGGGTGGTGCCGCTGCCTGACCCGCGGCTGGGGCGCCTGGCCGAGCTGTTCGACTCAGCCCGGACCGTCCCGGCGACCGTGTCGTTCGTCGACATCGCCGGGATCGTGCGTGGGGCGAGCCAAGGCGAGGGGCTGGGCAACCAGTTCTTGGCCAATATCCGCGAAGCTCATGCGATATGCGTGGTGACCAGGGCGTTCGGTGACCCTGATGTGGTCCACGTCGATGGTGCCGTCGACCCGGGCGCAGATATCGACACGATCCACACCGAGCTTGTGCTCGCAGACCTCGAGACGGTGGAAAAAGCCCTGCCCCGTCTGGAGAAAGAGGTGAGGGCGAAAAAGACCGAGCCGGCGTTGCTCGCCGCCGCCCACGACGCGTACGACCTGCTCAACGCCGGGACCCGGCTGTACGGGTCGGACGGCGACCTCGTCGCGTTGGCCCCGCTGCAGCTGATGACCGCCAAACCGGTGATCTACGTGTTCAACACCGATGACACTGGTCTGGGCGACGACGACGCCCGAGATGCGCTGCGTGCTTTGGTCGCCCCGGCTGACACTGTGTTTCTCGATGCGAAGTTCGAAGCTGAGCTTGTTGAGCTCGACCCTGACGAAGCCGTCGAGATGCTCGCCGCCAACGGCCAGGACGAAGCAGGTCTGGACCAGCTGGCCCGGGTCGGGTTCCACACCCTGGGCCTGCAGACCTTCCTCACCGCCGGCCCCAAAGAGTCCCGTGCCTGGACGATCCACGCCGGCTGGACCGCCCCCCAGGCCGCCGGTGTCATCCACACCGACTTCCAAAAGGGATTCATCAAAGCTGAAGTGGTCTCCTACGACGACCTCGTCGCCGCCGGCTCGGTCCCCGCCGCCCGTGCCGCAGGCAAGGCCCGTATCGAAGGCAAGGACTACGTCATGGCCGACGGCGACGTCGTCGAGTTCCGCTTCAACGTCTGACCGATGGCTGACCCCCCGGTGCCACAGCACGTCCCGACGCACCCAGGGCCATCCTCGCCTGGGGCGTCGCGACGTATGTCGGCGGCCCCGCGACGCGACACCGCCCCAGAGCTCGCGTTGCGCCGGGTGCTGCACGCCGCGGGGCTGAGGTACCGGGTCGGGTTTGCCGTCCCAGGCCAGCGTCGGCGGACGATCGACGTCGCCTTCACCCGGGCCCAGGTCGCCGTGTTCGTCGAC
This sequence comes from Micrococcales bacterium, assembly GCA_009783975.1. Lineage (GTDB taxonomy): Bacteria > Actinomycetota > Actinomycetes > Actinomycetales > Cellulomonadaceae > Cellulomonas. The sequence continues at coordinate 2,643 of WRCL01000182.1, read as the reverse complement.
GGGTGTTTTTGGCATGGGTGCCCTGACCATGGGCGGCAACCGCAGGCCAACGCGTCGTGGTGGACGACCAAGCTCGCCGCGAACCAGGCCCGCGACCGCGACACCGACCGTCTCCTTGCCGACGCCGGGTGGACCGTCGTACGTGTGTGGGAGCACGAAGACCCCGCCGTCGCTGCCCAGCGGATCCGTCTACAGCTCGACGCCGACGTTGGCCCAGGCGGGCAGGGGGGTTGACGTCCGGCGCGGTGAGATGTCCAGGTGGCTGCGGGCACGCGGGCCTGTGCGGGCGGTGACGACGAGCTCTTGGACGCCGACCGGTTCGGTGCTGGTCAGGTGGACCATGCACACGAGCTCGCCGTGCTCACCAGGGATCGACCAGGTGACCTCGGCGGGGGAGGTGGCGGCGATGACATCATCGTCGGGCAGGGGATCGCGCAGGGGGCCGACAGCTGCGACAAGGCGGTCAATCTCGGCCCGACGTTGTGCCACAGGACGGTCAGGTTCGATGTTCGCGGCGAACAGGCGCGACGCGAGCGCGTCGTCCCAGGTGCGGACCAAGGTCTCGGTGTCGCGGCGGGCTGCGACCGTCTCGGGCCACAGGCGGACCGTGCGCGCGGGGGCGTCGACCGCTGTGAGCAAGCGGGAGAACGACCTTGCCCCCAAGGTGCCCACACCCCCACGGTGGGAGTTGCTCGCGACGACCAGGCCCAGGCGCGAGGCGGGGTGCCAGCGGATATGGGTGCGGTAGCCAGGCAGCGACCCGGGGTGGGTGACGATCACCCCGTGGCGCAGGTCGTGCTCGACGATCAGGCCCAGACCGTACCCGGTGACCGACACCGCCCAGGTGCCTTCGGGGGCGGCCGTGACCGTCGGCGCGATGACGGTGTGCACCCGTTGCATCTCGCGGCGTGACGAACGCGACAACGGACCAGTGGCCGGCCCGTCCTCGTCGAACCCGTCGCACAACCATGTGATCCACCGGGCCAGGTCAGCGATGGTCGAGACCATCCCCGCCGCTGCGGCAAACCCCTGTGCGGTCACGTCGGGCAACCCCACCCAGCGGTCGTCGCAGCGGGTGTATCCGGTCGCCAGCACCTGGCGGCCATGCGACAACGGCGAGAACGAGGTGTCGGCCAACCCGAGCGGTTCGAGGATCTCGGTGGTGACGAACGTGGCGAACGCGGTCCCGCTGGCCTGCTCGACGACGAGCCCAAGCAGCGCGTACCCAAGGTTCGAATAGTCAAAACCGACTCCGGGCAGCCCTGACAGGCGCACCCCGGCGGTGAGCTGGGCGGCCAGGGCTGGCGCGGGCATGTCGATCTGGACGTCGGTCCACGAGTTGTCCTCGGTCAGCCCACCGCACATCGAGGCGAGCTCACGCACGGTCGGCGGACGGTCGCCCCCGACCAGGCGCAGCTGGGGCACCCACGTCGTCACCGGGTCGTCCAGCCCCAGCAACCCGCGGTCGCGGCAGATGAGCACCGCCGCGGTCGTGAACGCCTTGGACAACGACGCGACCGGGAACCGGGTGTGCTCGTCGGGCCGACGGTGCTCGTCGTCGGCGTGGCCCACCCCCAGGCAGTGCCTCAGACCGTCGGGCCCAACCACCCCATAGACCAGCCCAGGGGCGAACCCAGCGGCAACATAGGCGGCGCAGTGCGCGTCCAGCTCGGCCTCGATCGCAACAAGGTCAGTCTCGCTCGACATGAGGACCAGTGTGGTCCCTGCCCGGTGGTCTCGTGTGTGCCCCGACACGCGACGAGCACGGGAAAGACGTCGGGCCGGGAGCGCCTCTCGGCGCGTGGCCGCTCGGAGCGGCAGAAAATGGAGCCCGGGGCTACCGCGGCCCGACGCCATCCACCAGTGTACGGGGGTCGCGACCAGGCACCCACGGCAGTGTGAGAAGGTCGTCACGACTGGCCCAGCCAAGCCTGTGTTCCGCGGCCCCGTCGTGGCGTAGCCTTGCCCCGTGCAACAAGACCAGACACCGGAAGAACCCGGTGTGGCCGACACAGTCCCACCCGCAGAAGAGCTCGAAACCCCCACCTCGGACGAGCTCGAAGCCCCAGGCTCAGACGATCTCGAGCCCGCGGCACCGGCCGCACCACCGCGCAAGCGCCGGCGGTTCCGCCTGACCCCACGTGAAGACTCCTACTTCGACCTGCTCGCCGGCCTGGCTGCGCACCTGGTCACAGGAGCGAACCTGCTGGCCGAGATGCTCGCAGCCACAGACCGTCCCACACGCAAGTCCATCGCCAAGGCCCTGGCCGAGGCTGAGCACGCCGCGGACGAGACCACGCACCTGATCATGCGCAAGCTCAACCAGACGTTCGTCACCCCATTCGACCGTGACGATATCTACGCCCTGGCCAGCGCGCTGGACGACTGCATGGACTACATGGAAGAAGCCGCCGACATGGTTGTGCTCTACCGGGTCGACGTGCTGCCCCCGCGGGTCGCCGACCAGGTCCAGGTGCTCCAGCGCGCCGCCGAGCTCACCGCTGAGGCCATGCCCCGCCTGCGGTCCATGGACGCGTTGTCCGACTACTGGGTCGAGGTCAACCGCCTGGAGAACCAGGCCGACAAGGCCCACCGCAAGCTGCTCGCCCAGCTGTTCGACGATGTCGTCGATCCCATCGAGCT
>WRCL01000181.1 GCA_009783975.1 Micrococcales bacterium | reverse complement strand
CAGCACGTTCGACGGGCGCCTTCCCGGCCTTGACGTGGAGTGGAACGACCGCCCGCCAGGCGGCACGCTGCTGTGCGTCCCGACGTACTCAGACTGGACGTTGTCGTTCGACGACCTGGTCGCCAGCGTCAAGGCGGCCCAGGAGGAGGGGTACTGGCCCCACGACCTGGCCCAAGCGCTGCTCCGCCTGGAACCGACCGACCCGTCGCGGGCCGCCGAGCTTGACGGGCTCACCTTGCCCCACCACCTGTCGGTCCACCCGGCCGCCGGTGTGCCCCGCGCCGGCACGGTCGACGACATCAAGACCCTGCGTGGTCGGACCAGCGCAGGGATCGCCGACATCAGACGTGCGTTGGCAGCGGCTGACGGTGACTGCGCCAAAGCCGAGTGGTTGTTGCGCAACCGCGATGCCTGGGCCGCCCAGGAGCACAGGGGGGACTATCCCGACGGGGTCGGGCTCATCCGCGCCTGGGTCACCGCGGGTGGGATCACCGTCCCCGAGGCTGCGTTCGACGAGCTTGGTGACACGGTCCTGCCCGACCTGGTCCTGCCCGTCGTCGTCCCAGGGGTGGCCGCCGCCGCGCGGTTCTACGGCAACAACCTGGCCCCGCCACTGTGGGGGACGTCGACCGGTCCGTTGATGGTGGCGCCCCTGGCCATCGAATACGTGCTTGCCTTCGGTCGGCACACCCGTCGGTCGTGCGTGTGCGGAACAGACCACTGGAGCCTGAAGAGCGACAACCGCACCCCAGGCGCCACGGACCACAGCCACGGGGCCCGGGACATTGCCGCGGCACACGGCCCTTTCGGCCGTGCGACCTTCGCATACCTGGCGATGAACTTCTCCCACGCGCACGCCTGGACAGTTGATGATGTCATCGCCTTGATCAAGCAGGGCCGTTTCGACCCGGAGGCTTTCGTCGAAGCGTCGCGCCACCTGCACGCGCTCCCGCCGGAGGTGCAGACGGGGTTCTCGCTGGCCCGCTTCGCCACCGCCTGCGACGAGGTCGCCCAGGCCGGTGCCCTGCACGGGATCTGGCCGGTGCTGACCGCCATGGCGGTCACCGCGGTGACCAGCCCGAAGCTCCCACCAGGCACGTTCGACATCCTGTGTGTCGCGAACAAGCACGTCCCCACCGTCGTCAGGCACCTGCCCCCCGACGAAGTCGTCCCCGCGGAGGTCCGCGCGTTCGCCGCCTCCACGAGCAAGGCAAAAGCAGCACTCGAAGCCCGAGCCTGGCTCGACCAGGCCGCCACGGCCTAGCCCACGTGCCGCCAAGGCAAATGTGCACCACCATGGCGCACAAAGGCTGGTTCGTCAGGCCGTGCCTCCGCCCTCCGCCCTCCGCCTTCCTGGCTGCGCGCGGGTTCGGTGACGACGAGGTCGCCGCCCACATCGACGGTGCTGTCGCGGCTTCCGCCATATCGTAGGTATCACCCGCTGCGGCGATGAGGGCGTCGTTGGCAGGGGCGTTCCCGGGGACCGGGTACGGGTCTGTGCAGTTGGCCACCCCAAGCCTTCAGTTGCCAACCTAAGGCGTCGACGGCTTGGGTCGGCGACAACGGCATGGGTTGGGGCGGCTCGGGCGATGTAGTCGCTGCGAGCCCGTCGCCCGCCGTTTGGGCAGGGCTGCTGGAGAGTTGCCAGCGAGCACGGCAGCCGTGCAAGACTCATGTACCAAGCGCGGACAACCGCGCGGGAGGAGGCAGGTCGTGCGTTCGTGGCGCTGGTGGTTGGTGTGTGCGGTGTGGGCGGGGCTGTGCGTGGCGGGGTGCACCGGGACGGGCGCGGGTGCGGACACCACGGCGCCAGTCACCCCGGGCACACCGTTTGACCCACCGTCGAGTTTCGACCTGGAGCAGGCTGTGGATCTCGACCTGGATCAGGCGATGTATGGGACGTTGCACGGCACCGTGCTGTACTCGGTCTTTGGCGGTGTGTTGCAGGCGACCGACCTGCTCGACCCCGCGCGGTCGTGGTCGGTGGACTTGCCCGTCGGGCAAGACGAATTCTGTGAGCTGGAGCCAGTGGTGCTCGACGGGACGGTGCTGGTCGGCACTGGCCATATTGTCGCGGCCGACGACCCGGCCGAAGAAGACCGCGACGCTGGTGACTACCTGATCACCTTCACCGGTATCGACACCAACACCCACACCGTGGCCTGGGAGCATACGGTCCCCGCGCGCTACAACAGGGCATATGACTACTCGCCAGTTCCCCCCGTGGATCTGTGGTTCGACTTGGACGTGACAGTCCGGTCCGACGGTGTGCTGATCGGCGTCTACAGTCTGTACGACTACAACTTCGCGACCTTGCTCGTCGATGGCGCTGGGGTCCGGTGGCAGACCGACACGCCGGTCCTGGGACCCACGACGGGCGACTACGCCTTTTCCACGACTGAGCATGGCTACGGCTCTGGTCCCTACCGGACGTACTTTGGGAACCTGGTTGTCCTGGACCTGCGCACAGGGCAGACCCATGAACAGCTGGACCCATCGTTGCGCGCGAACCAAGGTTATCCCGATCCCGGCGGAGACGAGTCATATGCTGTGATCCGGCTCGACGGTGACGCTGACGCCCCCCGCAGTTACCTGCGTTATTCTTTCGTGGACGGTACCACGGAGCCTTTTGTCCCGGGGGCGCACGACGTCCGGTACGACAGGTACTGCATAGAAGAGCCGGGACAGGCGGTGATTCTGTGCGGGAAACGGTTCGAAGACGGTTTCGACGGGGTGGACCGCGCCTCGGGCAAGGTGCTCTGGACACTCGACCCGAGCACTGGCGAGACAATACACGGGACAGCCCAGTACCACGGCTACCTGTACGGGAAAGGGGGTACCGTGTACAGCATGGAGACCGGCAAGGTCGTCAACCCCAGCACCGGGCTGAGTTATATCGGGCAGCCTGATGCGTCCGAGGAGTATGAGCGCGGGACCCCGGTATCCTCTTCGCGGCTGCGACCGATCATGGTGAACGAGTACGGCGCAGTCGGGGGAATCGGACCGGATCGCCACGTGTGGGTCCCGGCATCGCACTGACCGGTCCTGATGATCTGGTCGATCGTCGTGTGCCCAGTGCAGACAGCTCAGTTGGACGCTGAACTCGCGGTCAGGGGACAGGTGACACCGCAGCGAGGATCTCGCCCCTGCGGACGTCGTCTGCTCACAGAAGCTCTGCCAGTGAGGCGCGGTGTTTGACCTCGCCGACCCGGATGGTGATGGTCGCTTCGGCGCCGACGGCGTCGAAGTACGCCTTGAGCGTGGACAGCAGCATGTCGGGGCGTGCTTCGAGGCGGGACACGCTGGTCTGCCGGATGCCCAGCTTCTGGGCTACTTCAGCCTGGGTGAGCGCTGCGACCTGCCGGATGGTGGCAAGACCGATGCGGTACTCGCGTTCCATCTGTTCGCGGGCGGCGTCGCGCTCGTCCTTGTCGTCGTTGAGGCCCGTGATGGACTCCAGCGCGGCGAACACATCGTCAGCCGGGGCGAAGCCGTCATGCTCAGCGGCCATCGTCGGCACCTCCGTTCTCGCGTTTCCACTGGTCGATCGCCTGGTCTGCTCTGCTGCCGGCGGTGTCATAGAACACATCTCCCATCGTGGCCTTGTCGTTCGCGAACAGTGCGACGACGACAACACCGGACTCGTCGTCGAACCAGCAGACGATGCGCAGTGCCATCTGCTCGTCGAAAGGGTGCGACAACCGCCACACCGGGTAACGCTTGGCTTGGCGCACCCGTTTGAGGGTTGCGGTGTCCTCAGTGGGCGGTGCCGTCAGCTGGCGCAGATAGTCGAGCTCGTCGTAGGCGTACCGCGCCATGCGCAGCGCAGACGCGTCGCCGGCCCTGGCCTGTGCCACCAGCGCATCGACCCAGGCCTTGAACTGCCGCGACCGACGAAGTTCCACCGTCCCAGCATACCCTGTAGGGCGTACGCCTTCAAGAGCATATCGTTGCACTGACCTCGTCCACCCGATCGCGGCAAGGAGGTTGCTATGGCTGAGCAGACGTCGTCGCCGCCCCTCGGTGCTGTCGGCGAGAGCACTTCGTTGCCGTCGCCGACCTGGCGATGAACTTCGCCCTGGACAGCCGATGATGTCATCGCCTTGATCAAGCCGGGCCGTTTCGACCCGTAGGCTTTCGTCCAGGCCCTGCTCCACCTGTACGCCCTCCCGCCGGAGGTGAAGTCGGGCTTGTCGCTGGCCCGCGTCGCCGGCGGCCGCGACGAGGCCGCGCAGGTGGTGCGCTGCACGGCATCTGGCCGGTGTTGACGGCTATGGCTGTCACCCCCGTGACCAGTGTGGGGCCAAGCTCTGCACCCGCACCGACGAGTCCGACTGGCAGTCCGTCGTCACCTTGGGTGCTTGGTTCGCTCGTAGTGCCCCAGGAGATCGACGGGCTGTGCCAGGCGAGGCAAGCTGTTCGCGCGTCTCGTGTCTGGTCCCGCTGCCCGGCAGGAGGTCTCGTTGGGCCCTTGAGGCGTTCACGTCTGTCCCGGCTTGGAGCAGGGCCCGTTTCGTCGGGAGTGCCAGATATCGTCCCTGTGTGGGCTAGAGTGGCAGGCGGAGGAGGCAGTACCAACCACGGACAGATCGGGCAGCACCATGAAGAGTGTTGCGGTGCTCAGTGAAGCCGTCGGCGGCCGGGGGATGGTCAACAGGCGGCCGGGTATGCGTTCGTGGCGCTGGTGGTTGGTGTGTGCGGTGGGGGCTGGTCTGTGTGTGGCGGGGTGCACCGGCGCTGGCACGGGTGCGGCCACGCCGCCGCCGCCAGTCACCCCGGGCACACCGTTCGACCCACCGTCGAGCTTCGACCTGGAGCAGGCCGTCGATCTCGACACCGAACAGGCGATGAACGGGACGTTGCACGGCACGGTGCTGTACTCGGTCGTTGGTGGTGCGTTCCAGGCGACCGACCTGCTCGACGCCACGCAGTCGTGGTCGGTGGACCTGAACGTCGGGGCCGACGAGATCTGCGAGCTGGAACCGGTGGTGCTCGACGGGACCGTGCTGGTT
>WRCL01000180.1 GCA_009783975.1 Micrococcales bacterium | reverse complement strand
GACTTATATGACGCCGCCGTGATGCCTGTAAGTACTATCGACTCAGCCCGAATGAGGTTGAGTATTGGTGTGATAGAACCGTGATCCGGGTCCAACTGTCCTGCGAATCCATCGTAGAGATTCGCAAGATTGCCGCTGGGTGAGGGATCGGGACATGCGCGAAAGCGTTTGATGCCGCCGCGAATGGCATTCCTGACGACTGCAAACTCGCGTGCCATGCTGGACTCTGTCGTCTGAATCGCCCCATTAATAATGGTCACGTTCGTGACATTCCCGCCCTCGCGTCCATTTATTCCCGGTCTTGTGCACGTGGATCGGGACGTGTGGTTCGCCCCTTTTCCTCTCACCTTGTGGTGAAGAATAGTGTATTCGTCGGCAACGGGGGACGCGAGTGTCCAGCCTTTCTCGATCATATACGCATCAATCGCCGAGCACACGAGCCTATCAACAAGAGGCTCGATGTCTCCATACATTGGGAGCCAGCCTTGTTGCTCCGCTGACAACGCCGTCTCAAAAAAACTTGAACCATGATCCATCGATCGCTCCTCTTTCAGTGTTGTGGCGAATCTTGACTCGGTTTCTCATTCGACGAAGCTCGGGCGTGGTCGCGCATCTTCACGGCTCGGTGGAGCCCGACTGGCCCCAGCAACATGACGAGTGCTGCCAACGTCATGTTGACTCCGGTCTGCCTGCCCATCCGCGCATCTTGGCATGCGCGTCCCAGGTGGAGACGAGCCAAAACAGTCTCACGCTCAAGATAGTCGCTGTCCCGACTCCACAGTTTCGACACCCAAGAGTTGACTGCAGTTTCTTGCTCGCGTGTGTCCATACCCGACAGCTTCACATCTCTCATTGGCCCGAGGATCGGTCGGCAGTGGATTGTCGGATCCTGATTGTGTGCATTAACTGTTGGTGCTGAGAGCGTCAACCACCCGAGCAGCAGCACAAGTAGGCCGACGACGATCCCAAGCAGCCATTTCATTGTCAGAACAAATACTCGTGCATCCTCTCCAAACATTGCTCATGTCCTCCCCTCGTCAGTCGGAATGGCTGTCCGCGGGCTGCCGCCGCGCTTGGCGTACTTGCGTAGACCCAGGACGGCCTCGAGCCCGATCGGCGCCAGCAGGACGATGAGCACCGCGGCGGTGATGTTCACCGCGGTCTGACGGTTCAGCCGAGCATCTTGGCATGCTCGGCTCATGACGACGCTGGCGACATTCTGTTCAATGTCCGCGCGTTCGGGACGCGCGTCGTACCCGCGGTAGCCCTTCAGTGCTTCCCTCTGTCCTTCGCTCTCGACCCCTCCGAGGCTGACATCATCCATCGCGTCTATGATGGCCGGACAGCTCACTGTCGTCCCTGTGCCAGCGACGCGGTACGACGGCCGCGACACCAGGAGCCAGACCAGCAGGACGACGAGGACCGCGGTGACCGCACCGGCGATCCGCCCTGCCGTCCGGCGCGACAGTGTGCTGTGTGTGCTCATACTCCCCTCTTCCCTGCGTTGACCTGGCCCCACGCCGTGCCACTTCGTCCCATTCCTCCTGCACGATAGCCGGGCTTCTTGGCCCGGGTCAACACGCACGTGTGCGTCGCCATCCAGGTCCAGTCTCCTCGAGGGCGGTCGCGACCCAAGATGCGTGCCTGATGCGATATGCTTGATGCATGAGGACGACCGTGTCGATCGCCGACGATGTGTTCTTCGCGGTCAAGGAGCAAGCCAGACGTGAGCACCGCAGCGCTGGGGAAGTGATCTCGGACCTGCTGCGCGAGGCGATGACCAGGCTCGACCAGACCGAGCCGCCAGAGCCGGGCGACGGGCCCGAGGCCCGGCTGCGGGCTCGTGGGTTCCGGCCGTTGCCCCGGCGGGGGGGCGTGGTGACCAATGACCTGGTCAACCAGCTGCGTGAGGACCTTGAGCTGTGACCGTCTCGCTGCTGGACATCAACGTCCTGCTCGCCCTGATGGACCTCGACCACAGCCACCACGACACGGTCGTGGCGTGGTTCGACACCGCCGCAGATGACGGGTGGGCCACCTGCGCGATCACCGAGAACGGCTTCGTTCGGATCTGTTCGCAGCCGGGCTATGCGAACCCTGTGACGACCACCGACGCCATCATGCGTCTACGCAGCGCGACATCGGACCCGGCGCACCAGCTGTGGGGGTGCGACGTGTCGTTGCTCGACCCCGCCGCCGTAGATCCAGCTGGTCTGCTCGGGCCGAGCCAGGTCACCGACGTGTACCTGCTTGCGTTGGCTGTGCGCCACGGCGGGCGCCTGGTCACCTTGGACCGGCGGGTGAACGCTGCCGCGGTGCACGGGGCGGCCGCTGAGTCGTTCCTCGTCCTTGCGCCCGCAGACTGAGCTGAGAGCAGCCGGGTTCGGGCCAGCCCAGGTGAGCGCCACCCCATCGACCACCGTCTTCTCACGAGGGCCGGGCGCAGTTGTCTGGTACTTGGGGTCTGCGGTGCCGGGAGACCTCTCAAAGACAGTGGGCTGCGACCGGCTCAGCGCAGGGGTCAGTCGGATGGGCACCGCGCACCTCGATGTGCGCGGGTGCACCGGGACCTGCCCACGTAGGCGCGTTGACGCAGGCCAAGCCAGCCGGCTATCGTCGGCGCAGAATGGGACACAGGCGCCGATGCGGGGCCGGGTCTCGGCAGGGCGGTCGGGAGGGGACGGATGAGCAGCACACGCAGAAGGGTGTCGTGCCGGACGGCATGGCGGGTTGCTGGTGCCGGTGCGGCGGTTCGCAGGGGGTGAGGTCTTGGTGACGGTCGCCGGTGGTGGCGACAGCGGCGGGAAACGTCGGAAGAAGCCGCGGAAATCCGTGATTCTCTTGACGAACAGTATCTTTGTGGTCGTGCTTGCGGCGTTTTGGATCTTCCCACTCGTATATTCGTGGGACGCGTGGCGTACTCGGACCTATGTGCAGACCTCGCTGTGGCTGGCCGTGTTGATTCCGCTGTTCCTCTGGTGGAAGATGGGAGTCCGGCTGCGTTTCGCCGCCGGGCTGGTCGTCGCAGCGTTGGTCGTCACTCTTGGCGTTCCATGGGTGATGGCGACGTGTCGCTATCGGGTGCCGGGCGTGGAGGTCAGCGGGAGCGACGCGGCTGTTGAGATGATCAGGGATTTCCCACGGCTGGTCCAGGGTTCTGGCGACCTTGTGTTCCTGGTGTCTGACGACGGTGTGGTCGGGGTGCACCCCGACGGAACGGCGTGGAGCCGCACCGTTGACGATATGGGACCGGAGGTCCAGCGGGTCAGCGAGTCGTGGTTGGTGCGCGCAGACCGCCTGCTCATCCGGTCGGTTCCCATGCAGCCGGACTCGGGCTACGCGCTGGTTCTGCTGGACGATGGTGGTGATGTCGTCTGGTCGTCGGGACAGGTGGACTCTGAGGCCCGGGCGGTGGCCGCGTCGGACGACACCTTCGTGGTGTCGGGCCTTGGTGACGCCGGTCCCATCTGGACTGGCCGTTCGCTGGTCGACGGTTCGCTCCGCTGGGAGATGACCGCGCGATGGGCGCGCGGTGTCGAGTCCGTCGTACCCCCAGGTCCGGGGGCGAAGCTGCCGGGACGGTTCTTCACTGGTGCCGAGGACGGCACGCAGCACGCACGTGATCCTGCCACAGGCGAGGTCGTCGCCACAGTCCCCGACGCCCCGACGTGGGCGGTCGATGAGCTGCTTGTCACCGTCACCCCCGGCGAGCCGTGCTCGGTCCAGATCGCCGGTGGACCAGCGCCGGTGCGCGGGACGATCGATTGTGCGGTGCTCGACACCTATGCAAAGGCGACCGTGGTCGGGGACGTGCTGTGTCTGCCGACGGGCACGTCCAACATCGCACTGCACATGCCGTCGGCCGCGTCTTCTGCGGACCTGCACTGCACCGACGCGCCTACGACGACCAGCGTCACCGGTGGAACCGTCGTCGTGCACGACCAGTCAGGACGCGAGCTGTGGCGCCACTCCGGTTTCGACCATCCGGACGCGCGGCAGGTCGGGGCTGTCGTCGCGGTCACCAGCGAAGGCCACGACCAACCCTTCGGGCCGCGTCATTACCAGTGGCTGGCGGTCTACGACGCGCAGAGTGGTGCTCGGCTCGCTTCGGCGCCGGTCCACCGGATTCTTGCCATCGACGACCACCGGGCGCTCGTCGTCGCAGCCGGGACCAACGGGCGCTCGTCGATCCGGCTGGTCACGTACGAGTAGCTACCCCGCCACGGTCATGATGCCGGCCAGCAGGTTTGTGGTCGATGACGGGTGGGCTCACCGCTCACCGTGGGCCCAGGCCCGCCGGAGCCGCGGTCGGGTGGAGGCGTTTTCGGGCCGACTTGTCTCGCAACGGGCTGTCGTTGCTGCACGGGGGTCGATTCGGTGGTTGGCTTGGACGTATGACGACGCTGCGCCCTGTCCCAGTCAACGACGACCTCCTGCGCGCGGTGGGCAACGGCACCCACTACGACCCGCACTGCGTCCTGGGTGCGCACCCCACGGACGACTCGGTGACCGTGCGGGTGCTGCGGCCAGGGGCGCAGGCAGTGACCGTGGTGACCGCGGACACGCGGACGGAGGCGACCCACGAGATCGAGGGGGTGTGGGTGGCGGTGCTGGCCGGGCCCGACGTCCCGGACTACCGGCTCGAGGTCACCTACGACGGCACGACGACGACGTCCGACGACCCGTACCGGTTCTGGCCGACGTTGGGTGAGGTCGACCTGCACCTGATCAACGAGGGACGCCACGAACGGTTGTGGCGGGTGCTCGGGGCGAACGTCAAACGGTTCGACGGCGGCCTCGGGGCGGTCACGGGCACGGCGTTCGCGGTGTGGGCGCCGACGGCCAAAGCGGTGCGGCTGGTCGGGGACTTCAACTTCTGGCAGGGACGCACCCACGCGATGCGGTCGCTGGGGTCGTCGGGAGTCTGGGAGCTGTTCGTCCCTGACCTGCTGCCGGGCACGACGTACAAGTACGAGATCATCGCCGCCGACGGCAGCTGGCGGCAAAAGGCCGACCCGATGGCGCGGGCCACCGAGGTCCCCCCGGCGACGGCGTCGGTCGTCGTCGAAGAGGACTACACCTGGACCGACG
>WRCL01000179.1 GCA_009783975.1 Micrococcales bacterium | reverse complement strand
TCGAGGGTCGTCTTCCCCTACGCCCTCACCGTCCAGCAAGCGGTGTACTAGTCCAGGATGCCCCAAGTTCGTCCCGATCGCCACCGTTTGGCGTCTCCCCCGGTCCTCAGCTGCTGTGCGTGGCTCGCACCGCCCCGGCACACCAACGTCCCGGCCACCTGGGGCAGACCGCCCGCCGCCATCTCTAGCTAACCTTCTTGAGCGTGAACTCGAACGTGACCCTGTCGTTCTTTGCCCAGGTGCCGTCGCGGTATATGTCCGCGCGAGAGATGTACATCACCGTGCCGATGAGGGTGTTGCCGTCGACAAAAGCCGACACCGTGTAGGACTCCTCGCCCCACTTGTCGGCCGTCTTGTTGGTCGCCTGCACGGTACCGGACGTCGCGTCGCAGACGTCGCACCTGGCGGTGCCACGGAACGGGCTCGTGCTGGAATCTGTCACGCTGAAGTCCACCGCGCCGGAGTCGAAGACGTCGATGTAGAAGTGCTCGTAGACCTCTCCCGGGAGGAACCGGACGTCACCATGGAACCAGGCTTCCTTGACGGTCGCCCTGCCTTGGTACCTGCCGTAGAAGGACGTCGGTTTCTCCGCTCCGAGCGTCACGTTGACCTGCGTGCGCAACGGCGTGGACGACCGGCTGACCAGCAGGGCCACATACCGGTAGCCGTTGTCGGACGCGGTGGCGAAGTCGTCGAGGACGACCACGCCGTTGGCCGGGGAGATCATCTGAGAGCTTGTCTTGCTCACCTTGAAGACCCTGAGCTCGGTCTCGGCTGCCCCGCTCCCGGACAACGAGACCGTGGGGGCGAAGCCGTCGGGGAACTCGTGACCATCTGCTTTCGACCGGTACGCCATCGGGTTCAGACCGACGAGGTTCGCACTGTACGGGTTGATCGCGACCTCGTGGTCTCCCAGCGCGAGGGTGCGTCCGTCGGTCGCCGCGGCGGTGACGTCGTCCTCGGTGTACTTGGCCAGACGCATGCCGTACCCGCCACCACCGTTGTTCGTGCTGGTGTAGAAGGTCAGCGGACAACCGGTCACGCCGTCGGTGTTGGACAGGTGGCGTTCGTAGAACGACACGTTCCAGGCCCACCTGCTCTCAGAGTACTTCTCCAGCTTGGCGTCCCAGTCCGCGGACTGGTCGGTGTACATCGCGCGGATGAACTGCTCTCCCTTGCCGCCGTGCCCGTCGCCGTAGTTGTCTGCGAGGTACTTGATCACCGATGCGTACGAGTAGTGGTGCGACTTCGCCATGTTGGCCGGAGGAAGAAGGTTCCAGATCACAGAGTACGGCTCGTAGTTGCTCGGCCTGACCTTGACGCTCTGCCACTCGTAGTACGCAGCCGTGGCCTCGTCGACCCAGCGTGTCTTGCCGTAGTCGGCCACGTAGTTCGACTGGATCACGTGGAGCATCTCGTGGAACAGCAGGGCCTTGGTGGTCGTGGGGTCGTTCGCGTAAGCCGGGTCGATGACCAAGGCGCCGTTCTGCCACCCTCCGGTGAAGACCGGCGGCCTGTACTGCGCGCGGTCCTTCGCGCCGTCGTCATTGTCGACGGGGATGGTCTCGAAGAAGATCCTGATCGGCCACGCCGTACGTACTGTCCGGTCGTCGAACTTCTCGCCGGGGCTCCCGACGAGGCTCTTGCGGGGGTCGAACGACCAGCCTCGCCCGACGGTGTAGTGCTCGTAGGCTGCCTGTGCGTCGGCCAGGAGGTCTTGCCTGCCACGGGCGTTGCCCTGGAATGCCAGGTCGATCCCGTAGACGACGATCTTTCCGTTCTTCGTCTCCCACGGGACGGCTGCGGTGTACGCCAAGAACCCCTTGGCCTTCTGCGAGTTGACGTCGACAGCGCGCTTGTACTTCTCCCAGTACCCGTTCGTCGGGTTGGCGCCGCCGTCCGGGTCGCTGCCCACACCGCGGCACGCGTCACCGGTCGGCTCGGCCACGGCTCCACCCCACTTCACCGAGAAGTCCTGCAGATAGTCGGACGGGACGAAAGACACTGTCGCGACACCGTTGGACACGGTGGCCGGGATGTGGGAGTAGTTGATCGTCTTGGCACGCGACGGGGCGTCACGCATGATCGTGCCGAAAGTGAGGAAGACCTCGCCGTCGGGCACTTTGCTCGTGTCCACCGGCGCGGAGAAGGTGACCTCGGAACGAGCCTGCTGTGGAAGCTCCAGCGACCAGGTCTTGCCGATCTTCCCCACAGGGTCGTCGCCGTCGTGCATGACCACCTCGGTGAGCGACGCCTGTGTGACGTCGTTGTCGCCAAAGCCCATGACCGCGCCGTTGAGCTCGATCTTGCCATCGTGCACCGAGGCCGAGCCCCCGCGGCTCGCGACGTCCCACGTGAGCTCGTCGCTGGCTTCCTCCTTGCTGAACCAGCTGCACCCCGTCAGGCTGGTCACGACCAGTGCTGCGACGACCGCGGCCGCCACCGACAGACGACCTGCACGTCTCGGGCTCTTCATCTCAGCGCTCCATCACGTCGAATGCTGCCGGGGCCAGGAGAGTATGCACCCAAGAAGGGCCTGGTCAGACCGCTTCTGGCCGTCAGCCTGCGGATTTCAGTCGTTCGGCCGTGCTGTCGTGCCGCGGCGGCGCAGCGGCTCGTCGTGCTGCCAGGCCCACGACCTCGTCCAGGGTCCGCGGCAGCTGGGCGCTCGTTGTCCGGATGCCACCTGTGCACACCCACCGGCACAGTCAAGCGCGGCCGGCGCACGCACGCACCCCGACGTGCGTGCGTCCGTACGGCCGTGCCGCTGGCCTGCCTACACCCCATCGTCACCGCCTACAGGTCGATGAAGGAAACGGTACCGGCGGTGGTGTTGGCGACGTAGGCACGGCGGCTGTCGGGAGAGACGACCACTGCGCGTGGGCCTGCACCGGTGGGTATCGTGCCGACGAGTGTGTGGTTGCTGGTGTTGATGACCGAGATCA
Organism: Micrococcales bacterium; assembly: GCA_009783975.1. Classification (GTDB taxonomy): domain Bacteria; phylum Actinomycetota; class Actinomycetes; order Actinomycetales; family Cellulomonadaceae; genus Cellulomonas. Next base: position 2,163 of record WRCL01000179.1, on the reverse strand, counting down.
TGTTGTTTGCGTAATGAACAGCGTAGGCCCGGGTACCGTCGGGTCTGAATGCGATGTCGTTCGGCACGCCACCAAGGGTGATGGTGGATGTCAAGATTCTGTCTGTGGAAGTATCGATCACGTACACGGTGTTGCCAGCCCCTCCGTAAACTATTGTGCCGTCGGGGCTTGCTGCGACGGCTCCAAGAGCTCCGCCGGGTACGGACGATATACTGCCGCAACACCTTCCAGAAGTAGCGTCAAGAGTCGACACCTCCCTGGTCGTCCCGACGTCGGGCATGTATGCGGTAGGATTGGGCGAAGTGTTCGCAATCGCTATCTTGCCCAACTGGACAGCACCCGGGCCGGCGATGGAGCTGACGCCGTTGTTCGCGGTGTTGACGATCGAGACCATGTTGGGCACGCTTCCGTTCACGACATAGATCTTGCTGCCATCTGGGGTCATCGCCATCCCGGTCGGGTTGCTGATGACCGGCATCGGCATGCCGATGACCTCGTCTTTCGTCGTGTTGATCACCGTGAAGACGCCGGTCTGGTGCACGACGTAGGCGCGGGTGCCGTCTGGGGTGATCGCGATGTCGCGGGGATTGACGCTGACTGGGATCGTCTTGACCACAGCCTTCGTGCTCGTGTCGATCACGGTGACGGTTCCGGCAGTATCGTAGTTCGTCACGTAGAGACGGCTGCCGTCCGGGGTGACCGCAATACCATACGGGGAAACGCCAGCAGCGACTGCGGCAGCCGGGCACCCGGGTCTGCCCCAGACCGGGTGTTGCGTCGACGGGAACAAGGTGGCGCCGACGGCAAACGTCCGGTAGTCCGTCACCAGCGCGACGTTCCAGCAGAGCAGGTCCTGGTTGAACGCGAACGCATCGTTGAACATCATGTCCATGGTCGTGACACGGGATGTGTTCCACGAGCTGATGTCCTGGTTGAACACCTCTGCGCGTCTGAACATATTTGACATCGTTGTGACCTGGGACGTGTCCCAGGCGCCGATGTCCTGGTCGAACGCCTTCGCGAGCTCGAACATGCTCGACATGTCTGTGACGTGCGACACGTCCCAGTCACACATCTGGCCGTTGAAGGTTGTCGCGCCGTAGAACATCCCGGCTGTCGTCGTCAGACCTGCCGGAGGGGTGGCGACGGTGGTCAGGTGCGTCGCGTAGGCGAAGGCATAGCTGGCGTCGGTGGTCCCGGTCCCCTGGTCCCACTGGTCGACCGAGACGAGGATCTGCGCGTACGCCTCGTGCGACTGCGGCGGGAGGGTCGCTGGGCCGAATTTCTCGAAAACCCCCTCGATGACGATGCGGTACGCAGTGTTGCTGTTGGGGTACGTGTGCGGGTTCTCTCCCGCGACGGCGACGTCTGTGCTCCCGTCACCCCAATAGATCGTCGTGCCCGCACCGAGCCCGTCCAGGTACAGCAGCGCGTCGGTTCCCAGGGCCGTGTGCACAACCAGGTGCATCTGCGGACCGGCGACACGCGGCACGGGACAGGAGGTGAGGAAGTGGGCACCGCAGCGCACCGGGTGCAGCTGTGCAGCAGGCTCACCCAGCATCGCGGCGACTGTGGTTGGACCGCAGCCTTGGTAGGTGGCGTAGACCACGACGGTCAGCTCCTGGGTCGCCGCTGACCACGAGGTGTAGCCTTCGGCGTCCACCGGGGACAGGTATGCCAGGAGCGGGTCGACTGTGTCCAGGTCAGACTCGACGACCAACAGCTCGCCATCGGCGTAGACCTCGTAGGTGAACGCTGGCCCGCTCCTGGCCCAGCCGCTCAAGGCCAGCCGGACGACGAGGTTGTCACCTTCGAGCATGACCTGTTCGGACGTCGCGACAGCAACCCGGTCGCCTGGGCTCACCACGTGGCTACCGGAAACCTGCTCCCCGCGCTGGGAGCCGTCGGTTCCGTCGACGAGGTCGCCGCCGCTCATCGCCCAGTAGGTCGTGCTCGGCTCGCCAGCCTTCACCCCGCCAGCCTTGAGCGTGCCGACGAGCTCGACCGTATCGGACCACAAGGCCCGCGCGGCCAGGGCGACCAGCCCCACCACCACGACCAAGACGGACACGATCGCGGCGTTGCGCACACATCGCACGGCACTCACCCGGTCCTGCTGTCCGGGTCGCGACGCCGTGCCACGACCACGACGAAGAACCCTGC
>WRCL01000178.1 GCA_009783975.1 Micrococcales bacterium | reverse complement strand
TGACGGACCGCTGATCTTCGTCAACGTCACACGCTCGTTCCTCGTCCACGACCGGCCTCTTCCGGCGCACCTGGACCGGTTGGTGCTGGAGATCGTCGAGTCGGTCCCCGGTGATGCTGGGGTCGTGCTCGGGCTCGAACGTGTGCGGGCCCATGGCTACCGGGTCGCCATCGACGACTTCACCGCGTCCGAGGCGCAGCTGCCCATGCTCCCCCACGCCGACTTCGTCAAGGTCGACTGCCGTGACCTGGTCAAACCTGATGGGCTGCGCCTGGTTGAGATCGGCCGCGAGCACGGCGCGACGCTCATCGCCGAACGTGTCGAGACCCCCGAGCTCGTCGAGATGTGCGTACGCACCGGTTTCGACATGCTCCAGGGCGACGCGCTCGGGCCCGCAGTGACCATGCCCCACCTCACCTGAGGGCGGCCGCCTGCGCCACACGCAGCACAGCACGTTCGACGGCATGGCTGCGGTCGCGCATCGCCCCTTTGACCTCAGCATCTGCCTGGGCGACGACCATGATCGCAGCCGCGAGGCTCTGGGGGGTCCAGTGCCGCAGCTCAGCAGACGCACGTTCGACCTGCCACGGAGCCAGGCCGAGCTCGCGTGCAGCCCCAGCGCGGCCGCGTACGGCCGAGACCTTCGCCAACGTCCGCAGCTTGACAGCCAGGGCGGCGACCAGCGGCACCGGGTCGACGCCGGTGGCCAGGGCGTGGCGCAGCAACGCCACCGCGCGGGCCGCGTCCCCGGCGACCGCGGCGTCGGCGACCTGGAACCCGGTGGCCTCGACCCGGCCGCCGTAGTACCGGTCGACGACGTCAGCGGTGACCAGGCCTGTGGTGTCGGCGACAAGCTGGGCGCATGCGCAGGCCAGCTCACGCAGGTCTTGGCCGACGGCGTCGACCAACGCCCGCACCGCCCGTGGTTCGGCCCGGCGGCCGGCGTCGCGCAGCTCGGCGGCGACAAAGTCGGACTTGTCCGCGTCGGTGCGGACCGGGTCGCACACGACGGTCGGCACCTGTGCGGCACCAGCAGCGTCGAGGAACCGTTTGCCGCGCTGGCCACCGCCATGGCACAGCACGACGACGGCGTCGCGGTCAGGGGCTGCGAGGTAGTCCTGGGCGTCGGCGAGCGCAGCGTCGGTGCCTTTGTCCAGACCAGTGACGACCACGACCTTGGCCTCGGAGAACAACGACGGGCTCGTCGCGACGCTCAGCTCGCCGGCTGCGTACTCGTCTGCGGCGAGGCGGACCACCTCAGCCTGGGCGTCGGTGCGGCGCACGCCAGCGACAACACGGGCAGCAGCCCGTTCGGCGAGCAGCTCCTCAGAGCCCAAGACGACGACGACCGGGGCAGGTGCGGCCTCACGCCAGCTGCACCCGCCTCGCGGACGGCTAGGACGACGCGGTGGTGCCACGGCACCAGCGTGCCAGATCCGCCAGGGCCCCGGCGCCTGCCACGCGAGACGTCCTGGGCCCGTCGACCAGACCAGGTGGGGCACGACGGCGAGAACCAGCCCGGTTGGCCAGGACTGCCACGGCGACGACAGCACCGGTCGCAGCGACGACGCCCAGCGGTCCAGGCAGCCATGACACCGTCGCTCCGGGGGCTGCGTCGGCGACCCGGGCGACCTGGACGATCCATGCGCACCCAGCTGCGGCGAGCCAGACCAGGACCTGGGCACCGGCTGGCCACCACACCGCCACGACGAGCCCGAGCAGGCCGAGCACTGTCACCGGGGCGACAACAGGGGCAACGGCGAGGTTCGCAAGAACGGCGTATGTCGAGACCTGTGGTGTGACAAGGAGCAACACTGGAGTCACAGCGAGCTGGGCCGACAGGGGCACCGCCAGTGCCATCGCCAGGGGGCGCGGCAGCCACGACCAGCGCCGCACCCACGCCCCGGCGAGCGCGATGATCCCTGCGGTCGCGGCCACCGACAGCTCAAAACCCAGCTCGGTGGCCAGCCACGGGTCAACCAGCAGCAGCACGACGACCGTCGTCGCCAGGGCAGCAGGGGCCGCCGACCGGCGACCAGCGACGAGCGCCAGCACCCCGACGCACCCCATGACCGCCGCCCGCAGCACCGACGGGTCTGGCCCGACGATGACGACCAACCCGGCACCAGCGACAACAGCCCCGGTGATCCGCACCGCCGTCGGCAGGCGCAAGGCCGCACCAGCGCCGAGGACCGTCGCGACGACGATCGCGAAATGCGCCCCGGAGACCGCGGTGAGGTGTGTGAGTCCGGCAGTGCGCAACGCCGCGGTGGTCTGGTCGTCCAGGCCTGTGGTGTCACCCCACACGATGCCAGGCAGCAACGCGTCCAACGGTGCGGGCAACGTGTCAGCACGACGGTGCCCGGCCTCGCGGACCGTCTCGGCGTTACGTGACCACCATGGCGCCGACCCGGTCGGCTGCACGGGGTTGGATGTGCGCAGCACCGCCACTGCCCGGCCGGTCGGCACCGCACCAAGCCGTCCGGTGACCTCGACCGGGGTGCGCGGCGCAAGCTGTGCGCATGGCGCCTCGACCCGCACCGGCGCCGCCTGGGCGGTGCTCACAGCGTCGGCGTGCAGGCCCGAGACGGACACGAGGTAGCGGCACCCGCCGTGCCTGGCTGGGGTCGGCCCGCTCGTCGTCGTCCCGGTGAGCGTCACCGTCCAGCGCTCGTCGACGGCCTGTGCCCACCGCCCCGACCAGCGGGCCTGCTGCTGGGCGGCACCTGCGAGCAGCACCGCTGCGGCGACCGCCGCGACGAGGACCACCGACCCGCACCAACGCCACCGTGCCAACGCGCACACAGCCGCGACGAGCAGGCACGACGCAGCCACGACGAGCGTGCACCTCACCGGCGCGAGGACGACGACAACAGCACCAGCCCACGCACCTGCGGCGACAGGGACCAGGCGCAGGTCGACCGGGTCGGCCGCGGCGGCCATCAGACCTTGACCAGGTCCCGCAGGCGGGCCATCGTCGACGGACCGATCCCTGAGACCCGTTCCAGCGAGTCCACGGAGGTGAAGGGTCGCGCGGCGACGATCCGCCCAGCGAGGACCGGTCCCACCCCAGGCAACGTCTCCAGCTCGCCCTGCGTCGCGTGGTTGAGGTCGACGCGGCCGTCGTCGACCACACCCGGCGCGCCGGGGGCGACCTCGCCTGGGCGTGGGACGTACAGCTGCTCACCGTCGACGAGGGTCCGGGCGAGGTTCACCCCGGTGAGGTCCGCCTCACCGGTCGCTCCACCTGCCGCCTCGATCGCGTCGGCGACCCGTGACCCTCCTGGCAGGCTCACAACCCCTGGGACCGTCACAGCACCGACGACGTGCACGACGACGACGTCGGCAGCTGTGGCCGCCGCAGGTGGCGACGGGGTCCCCAGAGCCACGGGGCTGTCGGCCACGGACGTCCCGGTGCGCAGCCCGACAGCGGCGGCGACGAGCGCGACCGCCCCGGCGGCGGCCAGGGCGACACGGCGCGAGACCGCCCAGCGTCGGCGCGGTGGACGCTCGACCGGGTTGTGGACGGCGACATAGTCAGCCCGCGCCTGGCGCAGCGTGTGGGACGACCAGTGCTCGTCCGGGCTTGGCTCCCCGGGTGGGACAGGCACCCACGACCGGGTCGGCGCCTCGTCCGCAGGTGCCGGACGCGCGAGCCGGTGGGGTTCGCCGCGGGCGGTGACGGTGTGGACGGGCTCGGTCGGGCACGACCGGGTCTCACGCGGGTGCCTGTGCGCAGGCGGGGGCAGGTGTGTGTCGGACATACCCGGCACGCTACGTCGGTGTCCGGACCCGCGAAGGTGTCAGCGGCGAGGTTGGTACCGCTGGTTGTCGTCGCCGTGGGCTGGGGACGGTTCGCGTGACCCTGGGGCCGTCGTCGGTGCCGCAGGACGTGTGGCCTGTGGGTCTGGCGTCGGTGCTGGTCGCGGCACCGGGGTGGTCCGCGGACCCTTCGTCGCGGCCTTCGGGGACGTACGTGGGGCAGGGCTGGGCGTCGCGGGCGCGGGAGGCGTTGTCGGCTGCGCCATCGTCACATGGTCGTCCGGGCACTGGTCGTCGCGGCACTGCGCACCGGGGCACTGGGCGTCAGTGACGGCGACCGCGAGCATGCCAGGCCCGACGTGCGCGGCAAGGACCGCCCCAGCCTGGGTGACGACAGTCTCGACCACCCGTCCACCAGTGGCAGCGACGACCTGCCGGGCCAGCTCAGCGGCCGCGTCACGGTTGTCCAGGTGGTGCACCGCCAGACGTGCCTGGGTCCGGGTCGCCACCGACTCCACAGCGAGCTGGACGAGCCGGGCACGCGCCGCACGCCGGGTCCGCACCTTGCCGACCACCGCCAGGCGGCCGTCGGCCACGGTGAGCAGCGGCCGCAGCTGCAAGATCGTCCCGAGCAACGCTGAGGTCCCCGACAGCCGTCCCCCGCGCCGCAGGTAGTCAAGGCTGTCGACAAGCAACCACACCTGTGACGAGGCGGCCACGGCCTGTGCTGTCGCCGCGACCTCGTTGACGTCGGGGGGTGTCGGCGCTGTCGCGTCTTCCCGGGGAACAGGCCCGAGCAGTCCCCTGGCGGAGCTCGCCCACCGCCGCCACCACCGAACCGGCGGGGCAGGCGCCTGGGGTGTGCCGGCACGTGCCGCAGCGAGCACCGCGAAACCCAGTGCCATGCCGACGGTGCCAGAGTCGACGACGACGACAGGCACGGCGGCACCGGCCGCCGCGACCCGCGCCGCGGTGACAGTGCCTGACAGCGCACCAGACAGGTGCACCGAGACCACTGCGGCCGCCCCCTCAGCGGCGGCCCGTTCGTAGGCGGCGGCGAACGCTGCCGGTGGTGGCTGGGACGTCACCGGCCGTTCGCCGCGTTCGAGGGCGGCGAGCAGCTCGGCACCGTCAAAGTCTGCGTCGAGGGTGCGCCATCCGCCGATGGTGAGGTCCAACGACACGACCCGCACCCCCGCAGCCCGTGCCATGGCGGGCGGAAGCGTCGCGGTGGAGTCGGTGACCACCGCGACCCGCCCCGGCGCCACCCCAGGGCCGGCCACGTCAGCCCGGGACCACGTTGACCAGGCGCGGTGCGCGGACGATGACCTTGCGCACGTCGCGCCC
>WRCL01000177.1 GCA_009783975.1 Micrococcales bacterium | reverse complement strand
GAACTCACACTTCCTCCTCAGGTGAGTAGCAGGTGGCGTGACAGTCCATACGTCACGCTCCTTGGTCCAGGGAGGCACGGCGGCCTCGGCTGGTCCCGGACTGGAAGCTGGCGAGCCGCGAACGCAGCTCGTCGGCGTCACGCCGGATCGGGGCAGCCCCGGCACCGGGCACGGCGGCTGGGACAGCCGTCGGCACGCGTCGGGTCAACCGTTCGCCGCTGCCGCCCATGTCAGGACGGTAGGCGGACAACTGGGACAGCTCGGCCAGCGCCTGCTCCTCGATGTCTGAGCGCAGCTGGAGCATGGCGAACACGTCGTCGTCAAGGTTCGTCCGCGACGCCGCTGGTGGGGCCTCGGCGGGGACGTACGCCGGTGTGAAGCCTTGGCCTGGGTCGAACGCTGCGTCTGGCGTGGACGACCACGCCTCTGCGCTCTCGGGGCTGGGCTGCCACGCCGACCCGCCGGGGTCGAGCGCGTCGCCGTCCTTCTTGCGGCCGAAGAGCCCGCGGCTGCGCGCAGAGTCGTCGGGGTGCGACTCCACAGCCCACCCACCTGCAGACTCGGCCTGCCACGGTGCTGGGTCAGGCTGGGCCTGGCCGCCCTCACCAGGTGACCACTGGGACCACTCGGCGGCGGACCTGGGTTGGGTCCAGTCCGGTGCGGGCTCAGGCTGGGGCCACTGGCCGGCCGGTTCGGCAGGCCACTGGGCCTGCTCGTCGGCCTGCCACGCCTGCCCGGCGTTCGGGTCCGCCCAGGCCGCTGGCTGTTGCTCGGCCTCGCCAGGAGCCGGCCACGACCACGCGCTGGCGTCGTTCGGCGGTGCGGCGACCGGGGCGAGCGGTTCGGACGACAGGTCCATCACCGGCTGCCACGCTGGGTCGTCGCCCACCGTCGCCCAGCCTGGAGCCTCAGAGTCGAACCCTCCGGCAGGTCCCGGGGCGTAGTAGTCACCTGAGGGCTGGTCGAAGGTCGTGGGCATCGGACCTGCCGCGGCGAACATCCCGGTCTGCCACGGTGCGGTGTCCCACGTCGCCGACGGCCAGTCGGAGTCGTCGGCTGGTTCGGCCAACGGGATCGGCCCGGTGTGCCAGGCGGCGACCTCGGACTCGGTGTGCCCGTACGGCACCTCGGTCGGGCCTTCCATGATGTCGTTGGAGTGCCGCCCACGACGGGTGAGCCCGACAGTCTGGTCGAAGTCCGGGTCGTACCCGGACGCACCGACAGACACCGGCTGGTCGGCTGGGGCGTCCCACGAGCGCGACCCGCCGAACGGCGAGGGCCGCTCGACCTCTTGGGCCTCGTTCTGGGTGCGCGACCAGCCACGGAACCCTGAGAACAGGCTCTGACGCTCGGACGGGTCGACCGGGGTGGTCGGGCCGAAGTCCATCGGCTCGATCAGCGGTCCTGCTGGCACCGACTGGCGGCGGCTGGGCAGGCCCGTGCCGGCGGCCATGGTCGGGGTGAACCCGGAGGTCGCCGGGACCGAGAAGTCCGAGGGCAGCTCATGGGCCTGCACCGACGGGGGCAAGATGAACGCGTCGTCGTCGCCCGAGCGGCGCCGTGGCAGGCCCTGCTCGGTCTGGCCGTCGGTGAGGGCGGCGAGGTCGACCTCACGGGCGTCCGGGGCTGCCTGGTCACGGTAGGCGTCAGAGACCGAACCGGAGTACGCGTACGGGTCGGCGTGCTGCGGGTCGCCGTACTGGTCGGGGTAGCCCTGCGAGGCGCTGAACGCCACAGCAGGCAGGGGGTCGTCGGCATAGGCCTGCTGGTACGCCGGGGACGACGGTGCGTCGAAGTCGGCGAACTGCTCGACCCCGACCGGGGCCTGCGACGAGGTCTCCAGCCCGGCGAACAGCGCGACCGGGAAGTGCACGATGGTCTCGGTACCCGAGCCCTGCGAGGAGTGGCGGACCTCGACAGAGGCCCCAAGACGCCGGGCCAGGCGCGAGACGACGAACAGGCCCAGGCGCTGGGCGCCCAGGGCGTCGGTCGGCGATGTCGAGCTGAGCTTGTCGTTGACCGAGGCGAGCTCGGACTCGGTCATACCGATCCCGTGGTCGAGCACGGTGACCGTGACGAACTGCCCTTCCATCCCTGTGGAGACCTCCACCGGGGTGTCAGGCTCGGAGAACACCGAAGCGTTCTCCAGCAGCTCGGCGAGCATGTGCGCAGCGGGCAAGGCGTTGAAGCCGAGCATGAGCGGGTCGACGTTGAGGTCGAGCTCGACACGGTCGTACTGCTCGATCTCCGACGACGCGGTACGGATGACGTCCGACAGCGGCATCGACTCACGCAACCGGCGGCCCGAGTCGATCCCGGCGAGCACGAGCAGGGACTCGGCGTTGCGCCGCATACGGGTGGCCAGGTGGTCCAGGTGGAACAGGTTCGCCAGGACCGTCGGGTCTTCCTCAGAACGTTCCAGGGAGTCGACGAACGCCAGCTGGCGGTTGAGCAGCACCTGGTCGCGACGGGCGACGTTGACGAACATCTCCGCGATCGACCCACGCAGGGCGGCCTGTTCCTGGGCGACCTGGATCGTCGTGGCGTTGACGTCGTTGAACGCCATGGCCAGACGGCCGATCTCGTCAGAGGTCTCCACAGGCACCTGGGGCAGCTCGGTGTCGGGGCCCTCACCAGGCACCGACACCTGCTCGACGAGCCTGGGCAGCTGGTCGCGCACGGTCGCGGTGGCCTTGGTCAGGTGGCTGAGCGGCCGTGTGATCGACACGGCGACACGCCGGGCGACGAGCCACGCGATGAGCAGCCCGAGCAGCAGCACCCCAGCGGTGATGGTCCCGGCGATCCACGACGCCGAGCGGGCCTTCGCAGCGGCCTCGCCCGCGGAGCCGGTGAGGGACTCCTCGACCCCGGCGATCTGGTCGAACCACCGGTTACCGAGCAGGTTCCACTCGTCCATGGTGGGGACCTGCGGGACGTCACCTTCGACGTACGGGGTCATCTTCACAGCGTCATGGAGGGTGGCACGGGCCATGTTCAAGGTGAGCGCCTCTTTGCGGGCCTCGTCACCTTCGTCCAAGGTCAGCGAGATGCCGTTGAGGTTCCTCAGCGACTCGTCGAGGCGGCCAGGCAGGTCGATCAGGGCGGTCACAGCGTCGGTCCGGGTCGTCTCGGTGAACCAGTTCTCGGCGACAAAACCTTCCCTGGCGTAGGCACTGACCTCCCCGCCGCCTTCGCGTCTCATCGCGGCCTCCGCAGAGCGGATGACCGACCGGCCAGCACGGATCTCGCTGCTGACCGCGAGGGAATAGGTGAACATCGCGTCGTAGGCGTTCAGCCACTGTGCGAGCGTCCGGTCCGGGGTCAGCGATGCCCACGAACGCACGAACCCCTGCATGTCAGTGATGACCCACACGTAGGCTGCGTGCTGTTTGGGAGACTCCTCCTCGACCAGGCCCCGCGCGTCGTCGAGCAAGCCGTCGATCGCTGCGACGAGGTTGTTCAGACGCACCGCCGAGTCGGCAGGCAGCGCACTGGTGTCCACTTCCTTGGCCGCACGTTTGAAGTTGTCGACCGCGATGTTCGTCGAGGCGATGTCGTTGGCGCGCTGGTCGTCGGTCGAAACCTGCTCGACGCGGATCGCGGCGACCACGCCACGGAACTCGTCAAGGGCGTGGACCGCAGCGGCGTTGGCCTGTGCGGTCCGGAAGTCCTGGTAGGTGCCCCAGCCGATGTACGCACCAGCGACGACCAGTACGACCATCGGGATGATGAGGACGGTCCTCACCCGCGTGCTGACGTTGAACCGTCGCAGCATGTCGTTCCTCTCGTCCGCCCGGTTTCGGTCACGAACCTGCACCCGGCCCGGTGCACGTTCCCTGTCCTACTTCCGTGCGGTCCTCATCGGCTGAGGCCCGCACCGGCATTAGGCATCGCCCTATTGTGCCGCGAACAGGCCGGTGGCTTCGACCTTCTCGCGACACGAGACTGCCGGGCCTCGTACCTCTACAGTCGGACGTATGCGTGCGGTCCTGAACCAAGCCCCGGGCGAACCCGATGTGCTCCAGCCTGCCGAGGTGACCGAGCCGGTGGCCACCTTTGGCACAGTGATCGTGCAGGTCGCAGCCGCTGGAGTCAACCATGCAGATCTGCTCCAGCGCGCCGGGCACTATCCGCCACCACCTGGAGCACCCCCCTGGCCAGGCCTGGAAGTCTCCGGCACGGTCGTCTCCCTCGGGCCTGAGCGATCGGGCACGACGACGCCGTGGCACGTCGGCGACCAGGTGTGCGCCCTGCTCACAGGTGGTGGCTACGCCGAACGCGTCGTCGTCGACGCCGGCCTTGTGCTGCCTGTGCCCGACGGGGTCGATCTCGTCGACGCTGCAGCGTTGCCCGAGGCCACAGCCACAGTGATGAGCAACCTCGAGGCTGCCGGCGCCCGTCGCGGCCAGACGTTGCTCGTGCGTGGAGGCTCTGGTGGCGTGGGGTCGATAGCGGTCCAGACCGGCGTCGCACTAGGTCTGAGGGTGCTCGCGACCGCTGGGGGCCCAGAGCGCGTCGCAAGGGTGGGTGAATTTTGCGCCGATAGCGTTTTTGACCACAACAACAACACTTTAGTGGAGGCAGTCCTGGCCGCCACGGACGGGCGCGGGGTCGACATCATCCTCGACGTCGTGGGTGCCGCAGGGCTCGCCGACAACCTCGCGATGCTCGCCGTCGGGGGCCGGCTCGTGGTTATCGGGCTTCAGAAGGGGCGGCGCGGGACGCTCGACCTTGGGCTGTTGCTCACCCGCCGGGCGAGCGTCATCGGTACGACGCTGCGTTCGCGTCCGCTGCCCGAACGGGTCGCGATCGTCGCTGGGGTCCGCGAGAACCTCTGGCCTCTGGTCGCCGCCGGGCAGGTCCGTCCGGTCGTCCACGCCCGGCTCCCGTTGGAGCAGGCCGCCGACGCGCACCGGCTGCTCGCCTCCGGTGAGGTGTTCGGCAAAGTCCTGCTCACCTGCTGACCGTCCCCCATCGGCCCACCGCCGGGTGCAGGCCGTGGGCCCAGCGAACGTACGATGGACGGCGTGAGCGACCCTGAGCACACCGACGACGCACCTGACGAGGCCGGCCCTGACGTGCTCGACCCCGCCGACGTCCTCGACGACCACGACCGCGACGACGAAGACGTGCG
>WRCL01000176.1 GCA_009783975.1 Micrococcales bacterium | reverse complement strand
CGACTCAAAGATGGCCCTCAATGGCTTCTACGCATTCATCGTGCTGATAGTGTTGGCGACAGCAGGTTTTTTGGTGTCGGTGTTCACAGCCGCCTGACCAGCCACCGGACGATGACCACGCTGTGCTGGCCCGTGCGTGTCTGGTCGAACCATCCGTCCTGCGACAACGCTGAGCATCAGCGCACCAGCGCGAGTTCGACAGTTTGGCGGTGAGGTCGACAGTTTGGCCGTGAGGTCGACAGCTAAACTGTCGATCTCACCTTCGAAGTATCGAATTCGCGGGCGATCTGCGCCACGTGATGGCGCGTCCGGGACGCCGTGGCTGGGTTCCAGTGCTGGGTCGTTTGGTGGGGACTTCGGCAGATACGTGTCGCGGATCATCCCGCCTTGTGCGTGGCGAGGTACTCGGTCAGAGCGTCGCGGATGACGGCGCTGGGAGTCGTGTTGTTGTGGGCTACGTAGGCATCGAGCGCAGCATTCGTGCTCTCGGGAAGCCGGACCTGGCGGCGGGCTGAGGGGCCATGACCGGTGGCGTGGGTGCGGCCGAGCGCCGGTCGGCCCGCGAAGACGGCACGCAGCTCGTCCTCGTCCCGCAGGGTCCCGCCTCCTTCAGGTTCCCCGATGCGTGCGTCCCTGCCGCAGCTCGACCGTCTGGGTGACAGGTGGTGCGGTCGCGGGTCGCTGGAGGGTCCGCAGCGCACACCGAACCTTCACGTGACGATGGAACAGTCGATGGCGGTCCGCCGTTGAGTACCTGAGGACTCGAACACCTGGAGGCTGCGAATGGCGAACCGGTCGTTGCGCGGGATGCGTATTGGCTCCAACAGCCTGGAGACCGACGACGGGGTCGACTTCGCGCCACGCTCACAGGCCCACTACGACTGCGAGAACGGGCACACCGTCGTCCTGCCGTTCTCTGTCGAGGCTGACCCACCAGTGACGTGGGAGTGCCGCTGCGGCACCCTGGCGCTGCTGCGCGACGCCGACGCCCCTGAGGAAAAGAGCGGGCGACCAGCACGGACGCACTGGGACATGCTGCTCGAGCGTCGGACCGTCGGCGAGCTCGAAGAGCTGCTCGACGAACGTCTGGACCTGCTGCGCTCGGGCAAGCTGCGCCGCAGCGCCTAGCCCCGCTGCACCCCAACGCTGCTCCCCTGTCGATCCTCGCCCCGCAGCGCTGCTGCGACCGTCGTCCTCCTGTGCGAGCGCACGCCCCGGACGCGCCTCGCTTGCGCACGGACTTTCGCAACACGGCCTAGTCCCCTGCTGGGCCCTTGCGTCTGAGCACGCCTGCGAGCTGGCGGGCCCGGTGGGCTGCACCCCAGCGGGCGACGAGGGCCATCGCCTCGACGACGATCGCACCGCTCATCTTCGACGCGCCGGCGGTGCGTTCGACGAACACGACGGGCACCTCGGCGATCTGGGCGCCGGCCTGGTGGGCGCGCCAGGTCATGTCGACCTGGAAGGCGTATCCGTGCGACGTGACCTCGTCCAGCGCCAGGCGGCGCAGCAGGTCGGCCGAATACGCGCGGAACCCGGCGGTGGCGTCCTTGACCTTCACGCCGAGCAGCACCCGGGTGTACCAGTTCGCGCCGCGGGACAGCACCTGCCGGCGTCGGGGCCAGCTGACGACCTGGCCGCCGCGGACCCACCGTGACCCGATGACGAGGTCTGCGTCAGCGGCCAGCAGCGCCGGCAGGTCCTGCGCACGGTGCGACCCGTCGGCGTCCATCTCCACGACCACGTCGTACCCGCGGTCCAACGCCCAGGCGAAACCAGCGAGGTACGCCGTGCCCAGGCCGAGCTTGCCGGTGCGGCGCAGCACACTCACCTGCCGACCAGCAGGTGCCTCGGCGGCGATCTGTTCGACAAGGTCGGCAGTGCCGTCTGGCGACCCGTCGTCGACGACGAGCACGTCGGCGGCAGGCACGTGCTCGGCCAGGCCCTCGAGCGCCGCGGCGACGGTCAGGGCCTCGTCGTAGGTCGGGATGACGACCAGGACGCGCCTGGCCGAGTCGACGGGACCGGCGGTCGTCGCTGGGGCTGGCTTCGTCCGGCGACGGGCCGCACGGCGCCACACGCAGGCGGCGACGACGAGGGCCGCAGCGAGGGTGGCGCCTGTCGCGGCGCGCCCTGGCCACGGGCCCAGCCGTGTGGCCACAGTGGTCGAGGTGCGCAGCGGCAACGTCGCGACGATCTGGTCGGCGGTGAACAAGCTGGTGCGCTCGGTGACCGTCCCGTCAGGGGCGATGACGGCGCTGACACCCACGGTGGAGACCTGCACAGCGGCGCGGCCGTGCTCGACCGCCCGGAACCGGGTCATCGCCAGCTGTTGGGTCGACTCGGCGGTCCACCCGAAGTTCGCGTTGTTCGTCTGCACGACGAGCACCTGGCCCCCGTGGGCGACGGCCTGCGCGACGAGGTCGTCGTAGGCGACCTCGAAACAGATGACGACGGCGATGGTGACATCACGGTCCAGCCGCGCGCTGGCGACCTGGACGACACCGGGCTCGGTCCCGGCGGACATGTCTTGGGAGACCAGGTCCACCGCCGAGGAGAACGGCCGCACGAGCCAGCGCAGCGGGATGTACTCCCCGAACGGTGCCGGGTGCTGTTTGGAGTACTGGTCGACCACCCCGACCCCGGGCTGCCAGACCACGGTGGTGTTGAACCGGCCGGACGTCGTGTACTGCATCGTCCCGACGAGCATGGGGGCGTCGACGGCGCGGGCAGCGTCGTCGATGAGCGCGGCAGCAGTCTCGTCGGTCTGCGGGTCGACGTCTGTGCCGTTCTCTGGCCACAGCACAAGGTCCAGCTCGCCTGGCCCGACCTGGTCGGCCAGCGCCATCGTGCCGTCGAGGTGGTTGTTGAGCACCTGCCAGCGCTGGCCAAAAGCGTCCAGACCCTGACCTGGGACGTTGCCCTGGACGACCCCGACGCGCAACGTGCCGTCTTGCGCTCCGGTGCCCAGCGGCACGACGAGCCCACCGACGACGACCACTGCGGCAGCCACAGCCCCGGCGGCCGCGGGCCGTGGTGCGCGGCTGCGCAGCGCCAGGCCAGCCTCGACGAGCACCGCCCCGACGAGCACGACGGCACCAGTGACGAGCGGGGCACCACCAAGCTGTGCCAGGGGCAGCAACGGTGAACCAGTCTGGGAGAACGCCAGACGGCCCCACGGGAACCCTGCGAACGGCCAGGCCGACTGCACCTGTTCGACGGCCACCCACAACGTCGCGAACAGCGCAGGGTCGACCCAGC
Source organism: Micrococcales bacterium (assembly GCA_009783975.1). Taxonomy (GTDB): domain Bacteria; phylum Actinomycetota; class Actinomycetes; order Actinomycetales; family Cellulomonadaceae; genus Cellulomonas. The sequence goes on along the minus strand of WRCL01000176.1, from coordinate 1,877 downwards.
GGCGCACGTTTTCGCTGCCGCGCGACGGGCCCCAGCGACGCCACCAGGTCCACAGCACACCAGCCGCTGCGCCGAACCCGGCCATGACCATGCTGAGCGCGACCCAGGGCAGCGGACCGACCGGTGGGGTGACCCACCACAGCAGCGGAAGGTTGAACGCCAGGCCCCACACCAGCCCGACCAGGGCGTTCCACCGGGCGCTGTCGCGGCGCACGGCCAGGTAGAACAGGCCCACCCCCACCATCGCACCAGGCCACAGGCCCACGTCAGGGAACGCGGCCGTCGTGGCCACCCCACCGACGACGGCCAGGACCAGCGACCACCGTCGCGACAACGACCACCGGGCGGCCCAACCGGCGACACGTGACAAACGCCGGGACGGGAGGCTGGTCAGCACCTGTGCAGGGTACGGCATCGGCGGGCCGACCGGCCCGCGCACCCTTCGTACCGCCTGAGGTCGTTCAGGCGTTCTCTGATGAGCACGCGGGGCCGGTCAGGGCTCCGACCGGTCGGCCGACACGGGATCGCCGCCGCGGGCTCCCCCGGCCACCAGTGCGACCAGGAAGAAACCTACTCACGCCCACCGACGACGCAAGTGTGTGAAGATCCTGGTCGCGGGTCCGTCGCCTGGTCACAGGACAGCAGGCAGGGCGCGAGTGTGCGATTTCCCCGGCGTGTTTCTCGCGTGTCGTGCTGCTACTCGAAGGTGTCGTAGAGGGTTATCCCTGATCGGACGGTCCGCAGGCACACTGGTGGTGTCGCACCAGGTGCCAGCGATGGCAGCATCGGCGTCCCGGCTCTAGCATCCGTGCTCCACGCGTTCACAGCGCCGTCGGGGCTCTGGACGACCAGGTCGTCGGCGCGCCACACCGCCAGGTGCGCCGGAGCCCCCACACGCAGCTCACCAGCGCCCGTCCAGTCCCCGCCTGACAGGCGCCACCCACCGCGGGTCGCCGAGCGGAACGCCGACCGTGCCGAGACACGCTGGTCTGGGTCGTGGTGGAACAGCCCTGCGCGGACCCCGATCCACGGGTCGAGCGGGGCCAGCGGCGAGGCGGAGCCAAAACCGGTGGGGATCCCGGCGCGGGCGAGGTCGGCCACCGGGAACAGGCTGGCCACCTGGTCGCCGAGATGGGCACGCGCGACCTCGCCCCAGGCTGCTTCGCACGACGGTTGGACGCTGGCGGTCATCGCAAGCTTGGCCATCTGCGCCAGGGCGTCGGTGCCGGCGAGGCCAAGGTGCTCCACGCGGTGCCGGGCCCCGGCCACCGCAGCGGTGCCGAGGATCTGCGCGGCCTGGAACATCCCGTCGAGCACCTCGTCCAGCGCGGCGTCGCCGGCTGCCCACACGCTCGCCTGGACCCCGGCGCGGGTCGCGGCGACGACGTGGGCGCACACCTGGGCCGCGGTGAGCAGGCCGTGGCCGTCGGCCGCGGGGTACGGGTCGTGCAACCAGGCTGTGTGGTCGGCGAACGACCCGTCGACGGCAGCCCACAACCCGGCGAGCCTGGGCACCTGCTCCACAGCGGCCTCAGCGGCCTCGTCGTCGCACAACCCGCCCCAGTACCCGATGACCTGCGGGAACCCTGAGGTGGGGTCCTCGGTCGCCTCCATCGAGGCGTGCAGACGCTCGAGGGTGTCATGGCTGGGGTGGGCCATGTCGTGGACCGCGACGATGCCGTGGGCGGCGGCGTGGCGCAGCGCACGGCGGCACGCCGACGCACGCACCTGGTCGTCCAGGGGTTCGTCGGGGCTGTGGGACATCGCCAGGCCTGTGGCGAGCAGGTCGATATGGGTGTCGACGAACCCGGGGGTGACGATCGCCCCGTCAAGGTCGATGATCTCGTCGACGCGGTCGATGACAGACTCAGCCGAGT
>WRCL01000175.1 GCA_009783975.1 Micrococcales bacterium | reverse complement strand
GGCTGTGGGTGTGTTGGTGCACCCTGTGCTGTTGCTGGGTACGGGGTTCGCGCTGCTCGTCGTGGGGTGGGTCGCTCCTGACCTGGACGTCACCTCCCGTGCCCGTGCCGCCCGTGACGAGATGGACCGGGCTGTGGCAGCCCTGGCCGAGCTCGTCGCGATCCAGCGTCTGTCGGGGGCCGGGGTGGCCCAGTCGGTCAAGGAAGCCGCCCGGGCCGCCGAGTCGTGGCCGTTCCAGCGCATCCGCGCGGCGATCGCCCGTGGCGAGCTCAACGGCGAGGCCCCCTGGGACGCCCTGGACGACCTGGCCACCCAGCTCACCGACCCCCGCCACCCTGAACGCACCCAGGCCCTGCGCGACCTGGCGGCGATCACCCGCCAGTGCGCCCAGCGTGGCACCCAGGTCGCCGACCAGCTCCAAGGCCGGGCCCGTGCCATGCGCGGTGTCCAGGCATCGGCCGACCGCGCCGCAGCCAACGCCGCATCAGTGACCATGACGGCCCCCATGTCCATGACCGTCATCGTCGTGGCCATGGCGATCGTCGCGCCCCTGGCCTGGCAGATGCTCCCCAAGTAGTACCCCACCCCACCGGAAGGAACCACCATGACCCGCACACTGACCGCCGTGGCCACCTTCGCCCGCGCCCGCCGGGCCCGCCGCGACGACGCTGGAGACGGAACGTTGAGCACCGTCATCATCATCGCCGGGTTCGTCACCCTCGCGATCGTCATCGTCGCGTTGGTCACCAACGTCGCCAACGAGTACATGTCCAAGATCTACTGATGCGTGCACATATGAATGCCCGACTGGGGTGCCGTGTGCGGCACCAGAAGCGCGACGAAGGGTCTGCCGCGATCGAGGCCGCGATCTTGTTCCCCATCGTGCTCCTGCTGGTCATGACGATCATCCAGGCGGCGGTGTATTACCACGCCCAAGACGTTGTGCAGTCAGCAGCGAACGGCGGGGCTGTTGTCGGGGCGCTTCGCGACGGGACCTCTGATGCCGCCGAGGCCGAAGCGCGCGCCCGGATCGAGCGTGCGGGGGGAACCAGCCTGTTGGACGACTACGACGTCAGCGCGACTCACACAGGCACCGAGGTCACAATCACTGTCCGGGGCACCGCCAAGACCTTTATCCCTGGCCTGCCCCCGCTGAAGGTCACCCAGACCGTCATCGCGCCAGTAGAACGGTTCACCGCACCATGACACCGACGACCAACCCGACCCGCGACCGGGGTGACACTGGCACCCTCAGCTTGAGCACCGCCATCACCGTGCCAGCGATCATCGTGTTCCTTGCCCTGACGATCATGGCTGGACGCCTCGCCGCGGCCAACGGTGCGGTGGAGTCTGCGGCGAACGAGGCGGCCCGCGCAGCATCCATCTCGCGCACCCACGCTGACGCGGACGCAGCGGCGCGTGCCACCGCCGCGACGGTCCTGGCGAATGCCGGCTGCACGACGATTGACGTTTCTCCCGACCTCACGGGGCTGAGTGCGCCGCTGGGGGAGTTCGCCCAGGTGTCGGTCACGGTGACCTGCACCGTGCCTCTTGCTGGTCTGGTGGTCCTCAACCAGGCTGACCGCACCATCACCCACACCGCGACTTCGGTCGTCGACCCATATAGGAGCCGCTGATGCTGGCTACTCGCACATCCGTGGGCGCGGCGCTCGCGCTGACGCTGTCACTCGGGGGCTGCGCCACCGACCCCACATCACCACCAATCACCGACCCTCCCGTGAGTGACAACGCTCCCAGCGCCGAGCCCGACCCCAGAACACGTGCGGAACAAGAAGCCATCCAGGCTTTCGTGGCTTTCAACGATGCTTACAACAAGCTCCGCCAGAACGGTTATGACGATCGAGACGACTATGTTCTTTCGCTCACATGTGGCGAATTTACCGTCGACTTCACATCGCAGAACGATATCTTCTATGCGGCCGGAGCGCGGCAGGTCGGGGAAGAAGTGTTGTCTGGATTCAAGGTCGTGGACCAACAGTTCGTTCCAAACGGTCTCCCCTTCGTCGACGACTCCGTTACTTTCGAAGTGTGCATCGATAGCAGCAACACCGACGTGGTCCGCCCTGACGGATCCTCGGTGCTCCAGCGAGGCAGCACGGGGCGGTTCGTTACGGCTGTCGCGATGTGGCGCCACAAAGATCCCAACAGTGAGGATCATATTTGGAAGGTTGCTTCCGTGAATGTGGATCGAGGGAGGCCGTGTTGACAATGCAGAGAAAGACCCGGGCTGCACTTGCCGGCGTGCTGGCTATCGCGGCTTCTTTGTATGCTGGCCCAGGCTTCGGTGTTCCCGACGACGACGACGAGAGTGTTGTCGATGCCACCTGTAACACTCTTCAGTGCATTGTTCAGCTGCTTCTGGAAACCGGTGGAGTTGGATCTGGTGGTGGGTCGGGTGCTAAGCCTGTGTGCCTGTACAAGGAGAAGACCATTCCGTGCGAACGGATTGACCCAGCGGGGCATACGGTGCGCTGGTCTTCCGAATACCGCTGCTATTACAAAGAGAATCGCTTGGTGCCGCCCGGAGAGGACGATCTCGAACTCACCTTTGAGGAACGGCCTGGAGAGAAACTTGTCATCTGTGTCATGACGTCCACGGGCCTTGTCATGGACACGCCGCTTTGGATGCGGAACGCTTGGTGGATACCCGACGGTAGTGTGTCGCCCGCGCAGTTGGCTCAGCAGGCGGTCGAACAGATGGATTTGCGGGCTCCGCAGATCGGGATGACTGGCGGATCGCCGCCTGACGGGATGCAGATTGTCGGGATACCTGCATGGATGTGGGTGGCTGATCCTGGCGGGTCGACGACGGGGCCGGTGACCAGGGTGGTGTCGGCCGGCGGAATCACGGTGTCTGCGACTGCCCGGCTGGATCGGACGGTGTGGACGATGGGCGACGGGGCTGTGGTGACGTGCCCTGGCGCCAGGGCGGCGGGTACCCGGTACGAGGGGTGGTATGACAAGCAGCCGTCGCCGACATGCGGTTACACCTATTCTCGTACCAGTGCGGGGCAGCCGGACGAGGCGTTCACGGTGATCGTGACGGCGTACTGGGTCGTGCAATGGTCCGGCGGTGGGCAGTCGGGGACCATCAACCTCCAGATGTCGAGGAATACCCCCAAGCAGGTCGGTGAGCTCCAGGCGATCGTCATCGGCCGGGACGGGAGGCGCTGATGGGCGGCCGGCGTGACGACCGCGGCGGCGTCGAGCTGTTCGTCCTCGTCGTGGTCCTGGCGCTGATCCTGGCGCTGGGCATCGTGGTCGACCTGGGCGGCCGTATGCGCGTGGCTGACCAGGCTGCGTGGACCGCGCAGCAGGCTGCACGGGTAGCTGCGACGCAGGTCTCTGGTGTGCAGATCCAAGATGGCAGCACGCCAGTGATCGCGGCTGAGTCTGCGGTGGCCGCTGCTCAGCAGGTGATCGCTGCTGCCGGGATGACCGGGACCGTGGTTGTGACTGCCGACACCGTTACTGTCACGGTTACTACCACCTACAGCCCGATGATTCTCGGGCCGTCCGAGTGGGCGATCTCCGAGACCGCCACTGCACAAGTCGTTCGGGGAATCACCGCACCGAGATGAGGTATGAATGAAGATGATGTGCACGGTCGCACCAGATGGGCTCGGTTTTTTCGGGAGCCCTTGGGCCGACCTGCGCCAAGGTGGGCGCGGGTATCCGGTCTCTGGCAACGCTGCACATGGACGTCCGGCATCGTCGCGCAAGCGCGACCACCAGGTCGTGGACGGTGCTGGTGAGGGGAATACCGCGGGAGGAGCAAGACTATGAGACACGGTAGTGTGACCAAGGCCGTGATGTCCGCTGTGGTGCTGGTGGGGCTGGTTGTGGGGGTTCCTGCAGCGTTGTGGTTGGTGGCTGGTTCGCCTGTGCCTGGGGGGTTGCCGTCGATGGGCGAGGTGCGTAGCACGTTGTCCAGCCCGGACTACACCGGCACGGTGTTGATGGGTGTGCTGAAGGTCGTCGGGTGGGTCGCGTGGGCGACGTTCGCGTGGGCGACGCTGGCTGAGCTGGTCGCGCAGGCGCGGCACCGTGCTGCGCCGCGGTTGCGCGGGTTGGGGTTCCAGCAGCAGGTCGCTGGGGTGCTCGTCGCGGCTGTGTTTGCTGGGTTCGCGTGGCAGGCGGCGGCCTCGTCGTCGGCGGTGGTCGGGTTGCCGCCGCCGGCTGCGCCGGTCGTGCAGGTGGTCGCGCCGGCCGACCCGGTGGCGCCGGTGCAGCGCCATGCCGCTGCGCCGACCGACCAGGTGCAGGCGGGTGCGACCGCGACGCACACGGTCGTCAAGGGTGACACGTTCTGGGGTCTGGCTGCGAAGTACTTGGGGGACGGGACGCGTTGGCGTGAGGTCTATGGTCTCAACGACGGGCGTGAGATGCCTGGGGGGCACACCCTTTGCGACCCGGGGTGGCTCGAGCCGGGTTGGGAGCTGTTGGTCCCGGCGCCCGACGAGGCGCCGGGTGTGGAGCACACGCGCACGGTGGTGCGTGGGGACACGTTGTCGCAGATCGCGTTGGAGGAGCTGGGTGACGCCTCGCGGTACCCCGAGCTGTTCGACGCCTCAGCCGCGACGGTCCAGCCTGATGGGCGGCAGCTGAGCAACCCAGACTTGATCTACCCCGGGTGGCAGGTGACCGTCCCGGGGACGGTCGGTGCCAAGACACCCCCGCAGACCCCGACGGCCCCCCCGCCAGCCGGACAGCCGCCTGTAGACCAAAGCCAGCAGACAACCCCGGCCGGCGGCCCGGGGGAGCAGGGCACCGTGGTGCAGCAGCCTCGGCGTCAAGAGGCTCCGCCGAACACCACCGCGGAGGGCCAGGCCGGTGCCCAGGCGCCGGACCGGTGGGCGCCGTGGGTGCTCGTTGGCTTGACCGGTGGTGGCACGGTCCTGGCCGGGTCGGTGTGGTTGGCGTTGCGGGCGCGCCGGCAGGCCCGGTCGCGTCACCGTCGCCCTGGTATGGCGTTGCCGGCTCCTGGGGCGCTGTTGGCACCGGTGGAGAAGACCGTGGTGACCGTCGGGCCGGGTATGGCACCGTTGGTGCAGTACGTGGACCAGGTGCTGCGGCGTCTGGGTGCTGCGACCGCTGCTGGTGGTGGGCTGATGCCGGACCTGGTGGC
>WRCL01000174.1 GCA_009783975.1 Micrococcales bacterium | reverse complement strand
CGCGGACCTGGCTGACCGCGCCGGGGTTGACCTCGTCGCCGCACGGCTCGCCGCCCCGGTGCGCCCGGTGGGGTTGCTCGTCAACAACGCCGGGTTCGCGACGAACACCACGTTCGTCGACGACAACCTCGCCGACCAAGAACGTGCTCTGGACGTCATGGTCCGTGCCGTCATGGTCTTGTCGTACGCCGCGGCGACGGCGATGCGGGCACGTGGACGTGGTGCGATCTGCAACGTCGGGTCCGTCGCCGGGCTCATGGCCACCTCGACGTACTCGGCGCACAAAGCGTGGGTGCAGACGTTCACCGAAGCCCTGGCCACCGAGCTGGAGGGCACCGGTGTGACCGTCACCTGCCTGCGCCCAGGGCTGACCCGTACCGAGTTCCACGACCGGACCGACATCGACGTGCACGCCTACCCCGACATCGCCTGGCTCGACCCCGGGTCGGTCGTCGCCTGCGCCCTGTCCGACGTGCGCCGCGGAGCGGTGCTGTCAACCCCGTCGGTGCGCTACCAGACCGCCGCCGGGATCCTGCAGGTGCTCCCCCGCACCGCCGTGCGCGGCATCACCCGGCTGCGCGACGCGATCATCAACCCCGCCGACGAACACGACGACGAGGCAGCTAGTTAAAGGTGTAGGTCTGGCGGTCGAAGGTCACCGCGTGGCCTGGGTCGTCGGGGCCGTCGTACACCCACACCGCGGCGACGAACGCCCACTCGAGCCCGAGCGTCAGCGGCAGGACGTACCCGCGGGCGCACGACTCGCCGGGCGCCAGGGGGTACGAGCCGGCACCAGCACCGACGCGGACCGTGTGGTACCACACGTCGTGCGCACGCCACTGCGCGTCGGTGGCGAGGGTGATCTCAGCGACACCACGCTCATATGGGCTCTGGGCAGGGGCGGCGCGCAGCTTGGGCTGGTCGGTCGCGACGTGTGTGATGGTCTTCGACGTGTTCGTCACGACGAGGTTGACGAACACCAGCCGGTCACCTGCGGCGACCACCGGGGCGTTGGTGACGTCGTCGACGACGAACGAGCCGGCCGCAGCGGTGTCCTCACCCATGAGGTAGGCGGTCACGGTCAGGCCCTGCGTCGTCACCTGCCACAGCTCGTCACCGGTGAGGACCGGCTCGGCCCACGCGGCGGCGAGCGCCGGACGCCGACCAGGGTCGTCGGCCGCGCACCCGCCTGAGGCCAACGCTGCCACCATGAGCACCACTCCCACCGGGCACCACCACCGGTTGCCGCGCGTCATCATCGTCCCCCCATCATGTGCCACCCGACCCACTGGGCGTAGGCGGAGTTCCCTGCGTCGTTGGGATGGTACGCCCACGGGTTCGGCCCCGGCGGCCACAGACGTACCGACAAGCCGTTGTAGTACGGGACGTCGTCGGTCAACGAGTGCCCGTGGAACGGCGACCCAGGTTTTGTCGGGTCGACGAACACCAGACGGCCCCCGCCTGGGGTTGAGGCGTTGACCTTGTCAGCGCTCGCCGCGATCTGGTTGTTGAGCTCAGCGATCATGTCGACGACCTCCTGACGGTTTTGTGCTTTGATCTCGCCGAGCCCGAGGAACGCCCCACCGCTGGTGTCGTCGAGCTCAACCATCGGCGGGTACCCCGCGACGTACACCGTCGCGGCCGGCGCGGCGGCGACGACAGCCGCGAAGGCCTCTTCCAGCCGCTCACCCAGGGGCGACGGCTGCCCGTCGGCGCCGTTGATCCGCGCCCGGCCCTTGGTCACAGCGTTGTGGCAGTTTTTCACCGTGCGCACCGGAACGATGCAGTCCTGGACGATCGAGGCGAACCCGATATCGTTTCCGCCGATCGAAAAAGCGACCTGGTCAACGCCAGCCAGGGCATCACGGTTGGCGTTGACCTGGTCGAGCAGCGACGGGCTCGTCTTGCGGTCGTTGAGGTTCGTCCCGTCGACCGTCGACCCGCTGCACGCCGCGAAGGCGAGCAGCCGGACGTCCGGGGTCCCGGCGGCGGTCGGCATCCCCGACTCCAGCTGGCGCGCCCACGACATCGAGCTGCGGTGGCAGCCGTCGGTGTCTTTGTCGTCCGGGTGTTTCTTCAACGACCCGTTCCCGGCCGAGAAGGAGTCGCCAAGCACGACGGTCTGGGCGCTGGCCCCGCCCTGGACGATCTGCTGGGTGACGATGGCGCCGTCCGCGCCGGTGAACGTCAGGGTCGCTGTGCGGGTCTGGCCGGGGTTGGCGTGGACGACGACGCTAGCCGTCCCCGGCCCTGCACCACCTGGGGCGGTGGGCACCGCCCACGTGCTGTCGGACTCGACCGTCCACCGTTGCCCCGCCGGTGCTGCGACCTCGTAGTCGACCCTGCTCGTGCCTGGACCTGGGGCGCCGCCTGGGGCGACCGACAGGCCGCCGGCCTCACCAGGCCTGGCGCCAGCGCTGGGCTCGTGGCTGGTACAGCTGGCCGAACCACCGCTGAGCGCAGCGACAGCCTGCTCGACCTTGCACACGATGTCGCCGCCCAGCGACGGAACCGCGACGAGCAGCCCGCCGACGAGCACGACGACAGCGACAACCATCCCGAGATATTCCACAGCCGCGGCACCGCACTGCCGCCCACCCCGCACCCCTGCCACACCAACGTCCTATCCCTCACACCTGGACCGGGCGTCGCAACCCCCGGCGAGAACGTGCCAAGGCTCGCACCCGCCCGGTGCGCCCCGCCAGAGCCCTGGGACCCTGCACCACCAGGCCCACGGACCTATGTCGGGCGCTGCTCCAAACGCAGGTTGTGCGTCGTGGTCAACGGTTTGCGTCGAACGACACGTGAAGACACGTGTCGTTCGACGCAAACCGTTGACCACGACGCGAAGCCCGGGGCGTCCCCCACCAGGCCCACGGATCTATGTCTGGCGCTTGCGGCGCTCTTTCCACACCTGGATGACCACTGGGGAGACAGAGACGAGGACGATGACGACGAGCAGAACCTCGATGTTCTCCTTGATGAAGGGGATCGTGCCGAGCAGGTACCCCAGCCACGTCACCCCGCCGGCCCACAAGACCACACCGATGGCGTTGAACTTCACGAAGTGCTGGTAGGGCATCCGTCCGACGCCCGCGGCCACCGAGGCGTACGTGCGCACGAACGGGATGAACTGCGCGATGACGAGGGTGCGCCCGCCGTACTTGTCGAAGTAGGCGTGGGTGAGGTCGATGTGCTTGCGTTTGAAGATCCGCCCGTCGGGCCGGTCGAACAGCTTGGTGCCGACCCCACGGCCGATCCAGTACCCCGACTGGGTCCCGGCAAACGCGGTGGGGACCAAGATCGCCGTCATCTGCCAGATGTTCAGGTGGAAGATGTTCAGCTCAGGGTTCGCCACGAGCATCCCGGCGGTGAACAGCAGCGAGTCGCCCGGCAGCAGGGGGAACAACAGCCCGACCTCGATGAAGATGACGACCATGACCCCCAGCAGCGCCCACGTCCCGAACGAGTCGATGAGGTTTTCGGGGTTCATCCAGCCAGGGCCGAGCATGGGGACCGTCGTGAGCATGGGCACAGCCTAAGCCAGGCACGACCCGTCACCAGCACGAGGTGGGCTGGGGGGCGAGAGGGCAAACTGGACCACATGCCGTGCCGAGCTTGGCACACTTGGGCCATGCGAGTGCGGTGTGTCGCGGTCAGTGTGGCGCTCGTCGCCCTGACCGCCTGCAATGCTGGTGGCGGTGCCCCGACGATGCCCACGACCGTCGACCCCAACCGCACCACACCACCACCGACGACGTCAGCGCCGGCGCGCGACGTGGCGCTGGAGACCTGGGAACAGCTCACCACCGAACAACGCGCCGGGCAGCTCATCATGGTCGCCGTCCACGCCGGCCAGGCGCAGGACGCCACCCGGGCGCTGGTCGCCGACCGCGGCGTCGGTTCGGTGATCTTGCTCGGCAACACCTGGGGTGGGGCGACCGCGGTGGGCAAGACGTCGGCCGCGCTACAAGCCCTGGCCGGGCCGGTCCCGCTGTTCGTCGCCACCGACCAAGAAGGTGGCCGGGTCCAGCACCTGACCGGACCTGGGTTCTCCACGATCCCCTCGGCGCTGAAGCAGGGGGCGATGACGCCGCAGGACCTGCGCACAGCCGCCAAGGGCTGGGGCACCGAGCTGGGTGGCGCCGGTGTGAACTTCGACCTCGCACCAGTGCTCGACCTCGTCGAACCGGCAGCACGCACGACGAACGACCCGGTCGGCGTCCTCGAACGCGACTTTGGCCACGACGGGCCCGGGAACGCAGCGTCGGCCCGCGCCTTCCTCGCCGGGATGCACGACGCCGGGGTGGCCACATGCGTCAAGCACTTCCCTGGCCTGGGGATGGTCACCGGCAACACCGACTTCACCGCCAAGGGGATCGTCGACACCCGCACGACGACGACGAGCGCCTCAGTGCTGTCGTTCGGCGCGGTCCTCGACAACAAACCCACCGCCGTGATGATGTCCCTGGCGACGTACGAGAAGATCGACCCTGCTGGTCCTGCGGCGTTCTCCTCGGTGGTCGTCACCGGCCTGCTGCGCGGTGAGCTGGGCTGGGACGGGCTGGTCGTGTCCGACTCCCTCGACGCGGTCGCGGTCACCTCGGTGCCGGCAAAGCACCGGGCGTTGCGGTTCGTCACCGCTGGTGGCGACCTTGCGATCTTCGCCTCTGCACAGTCGGCCAGCGCGGCGCTCGACGGTCTGCTCGCTGCGGCCGCCGCCGACCCGGCAGTCGCCGAGGCGATCGACCGGGCGTCGTTGCGGGTCATCCGCGCCAAAGCGGCGACCGGGCTGCTCGGGTAGTCGCTACGGCTCTGCTCTGCGGTACTCGGCAGTGTGCTCGAGCGGGGTGTTGGACATGAACTTGGCGTGGCAGTCGTTCAGGCCCCAGCCTTCGGCGTCGCACCAGTCGAGCACCTGCACCGGGTCGACCGCCGACCCGACCCCAGCGAACACGACCCAGTAGACGTGCTTGCTGTCGAAGTTCGTCCAGTCGGCAGAACGCACGAGCAGCGCTGTGGGGTACTTGGCCTTGTACTGGCGGAACCCGTCCCAGATCTGTTTGGCGTCCCACGTCGTCCCCTCTGCGACGAGCCCCTCGTACTTGGACGAGACCTGAGGCAACCACAGCTCCATATAGCTCGACCGCACGAGCGG
>WRCL01000173.1 GCA_009783975.1 Micrococcales bacterium | reverse complement strand
TGCGTTCTACGCCGGGATCCTCGCTGCCCAGCCCATGGGTTTTTACACTCCCCAGTCTGTTGTGGCCGACGCCCGGCGCCACGGTATCGAGGTGCTCGGTCCTGATGTGCAAGCATCTGGGGTGCTGGCCTGCGTCGAACGTGTCGCGCCGACGCCGCCGGAGGAGAACCGGGCCTGGACGTCCTGCCATCTGGTAGCCGCGGCCGAGACGACGAGGCGGAGGGGGCAGAACAGGGCATACCGCGCAACTTGTTGCACAACGGAACGGGTAGCAAGCTACGCATCTCGGGCATCTCGGGCAACGAGCTGCCCGCCCGCTCGCTGGCCGTACGCCTGGGACTGGGGTCGGTGCGCAACGTCAACGCCGAGAGGGCCCAGGCGTTGGTCGACGAGCGCACCACCCACGGTCCGTTCGTCGACCTTGCCGACCTGGTGCAGCGGGTCCAGCTGAGCACCGCCGCCATCGAGGCCCTGGCCACCGCAGGTGCCTTGACCACTCTGGGCGCCGACCGCCGGGCCGGCCTGTGGGCTGCTGGTGCACTCGGCGCGAGCAGCGCGACCCTGCCCGGGGTTGCCGCTGGTGCACGTGCCCCGACCTTGCCTGGCCTGGAAGACATCGAGGTCGCCACCGCCGATGTGTGGGCGACCGGGATCAGCCACACCTACCCCACCTGCTTCGTGCGTCCCGGCCTGGACGAAGCCGGGGTGCTGCGTGTGGCTGACCTGTACCGCCGCGACCCCGGCGGCCGCGTCGCCGTCGCCGGAGTCGTCACCCACCGCCAGCGCCCCGGCACCGCCAACGGCATCACCTTCTTGTCCTTGGAAGACGAGACCGGCCTGCTCAACGTCGTGTGCACCGCCGGTGTGTGGCAACGTTTCGGCCGCGTCGCCCGTACGTGCCCTGCCCTGGTGGTCCGTGGCCGGCTGGAGCGCGCCGACGGCGCCACCAACCTGCGCGCCGAGCACATCGCCCCACTGTCTCTGCACGTGCGCACCACCTCCCGCGACTTTCGCTGAGCCTGGATCCACCGGTTTGCGCCGGCTGCGCCTCACCTGGTGGGCGCACAGCGGCGTTGTCGCTGCTAGACGGGCCTCTAGCCCGCTCGCGCTGCTCCGCCTTGCCACCGCACCGGCGAGGTGAGGCTCGCTACGGCGAAAACCGGTGGATCCAGGCTGAGGGTCGACAATGGCCGGCATGGAAAACGCTTTCTGGGACTACATCGCTCTGACCGGCTGGCAGGCGCTGGCCTTGGTGGGCAGCACGTCGGTGCTGTTCTGGTTCTTCACCTTGCTCATGTCCGTCCTCGGGCCGCGCCTGCGCCTGCGGGTGTCGGTCTCGAGCCTGGCCTGGGTGACGATGGTCGGTGCTGTCACAGCCCGGGCGATGCTCGGCGCCCACCCGACGCTGGTCGGCGGGGTCATCTGCCTGAGCGTCATGCTCGGCTGGGAGACGGTGCTGCGGACCTGGCAACGCTGGCGCCAGCAACCGCCCCGGCCAGCGCACACCGTCGTCGTCGACGGCCGCGTCGACGGCTCCGCCCTCGCCCAGGTCGGGATCACCGAAGACGACCTGTGGATCCGCCTGCGCCGCGCCGGGGTCTTGCGCCGCGCCGACGTCGCCGTGGCCATCGTCGAGACCGACGGTGCGCTCACGGTCATCGGTCCTGGCCAGCCGGTGGACCCAGAGCTGCTCTGCGACGTCGTCGGGCTCCCGGCAGCATTCGGCCGGTGAGCCTGTCGTCCGCGAGGCGACACCGACAGGCCCCAGCGGCGACCCCCGGTCGCCGAGATGCCGGTAGGTCCCCGTAGAGTCTGCTCATGCGTGTTGAGACAGACCTTGCTGAGGGTGCCGAGATCGTCGGTGAGCTGCTGGCCGAGCGTGGGCCGCTGACGACCAGTGCCTTGCTCCAAGCGATGCGCAAGGTTCCGCAGCTGCGTGGATGGGACCACACACAGCTGCTCGCCGCGCTGGAGGCCTCTGGTGTGCCCGACTGGCCCCAGCCGCTGCCAGGCGGCAGGTGGGCCGACCTGTGGTCGACGATGGCCGGCCGCGTGGTGACGCACCGCCTGACCGCGTGGGAGGTCGACACCGGCCTGGTGCCTTTGCTGCCCGACCTGTCTGCGCTGGTCGTGGCCGAGCAACGGTATCTGTACACCACCGGTGACCCCTTCCTCATGGGCGCTGTGGAGGACTTCGGCGTGGACCTGCCTTCTCACCTTCGGCCTGATGATGTGGTCGTGGCGCTGCCTGACGACCTCGACGGTGCCGGGCCCGGTGACCGGGTCGGCTTCCAGATGACCGAAGCGGGGATCGTCTTGACCAAGGTCGCCCGGGTGAAGCGTGTTCCCGATGGTGTGGTCCAGGCGCTGGTGACCATGGTCGACCAGCACCCCCAAGGGGTGATGATGGGCCCGGCGGCGTGCGGGCTGTGCGCCGATTTCCCCGACCTGTTCGCGCGTCCCCAACGGCCCTACGGCGAGATCGTGGCGGAGGCCGACGTGCTCGAGCACCGCGGGTTCCTGCTGCCTGCCGGCACTGACCTGGATGTGTGGGAGGCCACCTTCATCGCTGGGCGCATCGTGGCCGAGTATGACGTGTCTGCGTCGGCGGCGAGCATGGTCCTCGTGCTGGCGGGCCTGGCCGAGGTGTGGGCAGCAGACGCCCACCATGGCAGCCAAGGTACGTTGCTCAACCCAGAAGGCATGCTCAACCCAGAAGGCATGCTCGCCCCAGCGGACAGGCTCGCCGCCGTGCTGGCCACCGACGATGCCCTGCTGTGCTTCACTGGCCCCAACGTCGGTGACGCGGTTCGCGGGGTGCTCGCCGCGGGCGACCCGTCGGACCCGTCGCTCTTCGGGGTCCTGGGTGAGGTGGTCGCCACCATACGTGAGCTCTACACCCAGGCCGGCACAGACCCGCAGGGATTCGCAGTGCTGCTGTGGCTGGAGGCGCTGGCCGCTGAGCACATGCGCGACGTGGACGAGGCCGAGCGGTTGTTGCTCGCCGCGCGCACGCTCGCGCCGTCGTGGGGGACGGTGCTGGCTGAGCTGGCGCGCTGGGAGTCTGACCGTGGCAACCTCGCCACCGCCAAGGACCTTGTCCGCCGCGCCGGCGCCTGGGCCGCGCCCCGACTGGTCGAGGTGCTCGACAACGTCAGCGCCCTGGCCGTGCGTGACCTGGGACGCAACCGCCCGTGCTGGTGCGGCTCGCGGCGCAAGTACAAGGTGTGCCACCTTGGCAAAGAAGAGCTGTCTTTGCCTGACCGGGCGGTGTGGTTGCACGCCAAGGCAGTGCTGCACGCCTGGACGCACCACCGCGACCTGCTCGACGACCTGCTCGCGGACATGGGCCTACCAGGCTACGACGACCTCACCGCCGAGCTGCTGCACATGCTGGCCGAAGACGTCACCTTGGTTCAAGGCGGGGTGTTTGCCGAGTTCCTCGCAGCCCGTGGCCACCTGCTGCCTGAGGACGAGCGCGAGCTCGCACGTGCGTGGACTGGCCGCGCCCACGGGGTGTGGGAGGTCGTGGCCACCAGGCCAGGGGTGATGACGATGCGCCAGCTCGCCACCGGTGAGCAGCGCCAGGTGGACGTGCCCGGGCAGGACGGGCCCGAGGTTGGGGCTGTGGCGTACTGCCGGGTGCTCCCGGTCGGCGATGACCGCTGGAGGATCCTTGGCGGGTTGCGGCCGGTCGCAGACGACGAACGTGAGGAGTTCCTCGAGCTGGCTGCGGGCGACCCGAGCCCGAACGACCTTGCCGAGGCGCTGGCCCCCGAGATGGTGCTGGAGCCACCGGGGCAGGGCGAGCCTGGGGTCCACGCCGTGCTCACGGCGTCGTCCAAGGCCAGACGTGTGCTGGACCGCGAGTGGATGTCGATGCCGATCGAACCGGTGGGGCAGGTGTGGTACGACGAGAACGACACGCTCGTGTTCTTCATCGACGAGGCCTTGCACGTCCACGCCTCCAGCGACGAGGCGCTGGACACCGCGCTGGTCCACTTGCTCACGCTCCCCGGGGCGGCCCTGGTGGACCGTGGCCCCGCCCCGGGCGGTCCTGGCGCGTAGCCAGACTCGCCCATCAACGCCAGCGCAGCGGGTCCCGCCACCAGGTGCCGCCCTCGTCCCCGGCGATCCGCGTGTCGGCCTGGCGGACCAACCGGCGCAGCTCACGCCCCGGACCAGGTGGCATCTTGTGGAGCAGCTCGTCGAGGATGTCGCGGCTCTGTGCTGTCGGACAGCAATATCCACAGCATTCCCAGTACCCGCAGTAGCTGGGCTCAGGCCCGGCGACGGCCGTGGCCCGCTGCCAGGCGAGCAGCGCCCAGAAGACCCGGTGTGGGTCGAGATACCCGGTGACGGTCAGCGTCGAGGTGGTGGCACATCTGATGACAGCCGCGCGGGCCGCGCCCAACATGTGCACCTCGGGGTACGTCAGCGGAGAGGGCCTGCTGGGGCGTCGAGACTGCTGCGCCTCGCGCCGAAGCCGGGAAGGACGCCTACGAGGCATGTCCTTTCATGGTGTCCATGGTCCCGATCCTACTGGTCGAGGTTCAGGTCGGGGGCAAGTTCGACCCTGGGTACCCATCGTCGTCCTGGATGAGCCGGACCACGATCTCCTGCGGGCCCACCTTCGGGTGCCGCACACACGACAACGGTTCGTCATCTCCGACGTCCCGCGTCACCAAGTACCCGCCGAGCTCGACCTCGTTGGTCGCGTCACCGGGAGGACTTTGGACGGGCAGCAAAGACGGAACCGGGCCGAGCACCGGACCAGCGGCCGCAGCGAAGCTCCATCCGGTGTCCCATGGCCGCCGACCTTCCGCAGGCGTGTAGCCTGACAGCGCGTTGGCGACTGTGTAACAGCAAAAACAGACTTTCACCCCTGCCATACTCTCGCAGCAGGCCTCGTTTCCTCGTCGGGCATTTCTGTGCGACGGCCGCGGCGCGCAGCCTACGAAGGTGACGGCACACGGCCGTCCGGGTGGGCGCCAGATCTCGGGCACGAGGTTCTGTCGTTGCGTCGGCAAAATCTTCACACATCCCTTCGGAAAATAGTTGTGCTGGGGATCGGACCTGTGTATCATTGAACACAGGAAGAACGACGGGGCCCAACAGACAGGGGGTGCACAGTGCTATTGCCAACAACAACTGCGGCGA
>WRCL01000172.1 GCA_009783975.1 Micrococcales bacterium | reverse complement strand
TGCGCCGGTTCACGGCGCAGCGGGCAAGACTGAGGAACCGTCCCCACTGTCTCGCCCGGTCTGTCCTCTCTCGCTGGCGAGCCGATGGACCTGGTGGGGCCTTCGGATGGATGGTGGTACTCCAGCAAGGAGCGGGGGTTACAGAGCGTTGGTGGGTCGGGGGACGGGGACAACCTCGACCAGGCCCTCCAGGCCGGTGTAGTCGTCGGGGTTGGCGGTGTACACGGGCAGCCCCTCAACCGCAGCAGTGGCAGCGATCATCAAGTCGAGTGCCCGTCGGCGTGGGGTGCGTCCTGCAGCCTTGACGGCTGCTGACATCTGGCCGAATACCCGCGCGGCTCTCGGGTCGAACGCGATCGCGTCGTACTCGTTCTCTGCCAGCTGGAGGACACCAAGGCGACGGGCCCGTTCGGCGGCGTCATCGACCATGTGCACACCTGCGGCAAGCTCAGCGAGCGTGACAGCGCTGATGGCGGTCTCGTCGGGCAGGTGGTCGCCTGGGATCCACTGGCGCAGCGCAAGGATGTTGGTGTCCAGCAGGCCCTGGGACGGTTCATCGGGCATAGGGATCATCCAGGTCGAGGTCCAAGACTGCGGCAACGTCAACACGCAGGCGGTCGGGGTCGACGACCGGGGCTGTCGCCGAGGACGCGACGAACTGCGCGCGGGTGACGAACCGGCGGCGCAGCGGGACCAGCTGACCCATAGGCCTTCCGTTCCGGGTGACGACGAAGGACTCGCCCCCCTCGACCGCGTCCATGATGTCTTTCGAACGCAGCCGCAGGTCACGTTGCGTGATCTCAGCGGGAAGGCTCATGCACCCATGGTAGCACCCAGTGCTACCGGGCCGAGGAGACCCGTTGCGCAGGCCGCAGGCAGGCTGTCTCACGTGAGATGCGACCTGAGACACCAGATGCGACATCAGGACGTCGCATCTGGTGTCTCAGGTCGCATCTCACGGCGTCGCCTCACTCGGGTGGAAGCCTGCGGTAGGTGGTGGAACGGTCGCCTTGGCCACCGTCGACCGCGACGAGACCAGCGTCTGCCAGACCAGCCAGGGCGTAGGCGACCTGGCGACGTGTGAGGCGAGAGTGTAGATCTAGATATGCAGTGAGTGTAGATCTGGCGCAGTCTTGTGTGTCTGGCGGTGTGTGCAGCACCGCGCCGGAGCCGTGGGACGGCGCAGCCGGAAAACAAGAGGAACCCACTGTCTCCCTGTTCGAAGGATCCCAGGTACGGCGGACATGGAACCGCCCGAGGCGTGCTGGTCCCGCCTGCTGTTCGCTGTCACTGCGCTCGTCCCTGACTGGTACTACGCCGCCGACCTCATGCCACCACACAGAACGCTGCGGGCACCGCCCCGCCGACGCGACGCGACGACGCTCGGTGCTATCTGCTCAAGGCTGACCTGGTCTCACAGCGAGGACTCGCACGTCGGGTTGAGGCGCCAGCAGGGTCATGTCAGCCGGGTCGCTGGTGGCGATGACAGACGGAGCGAAATCTTGGGCTGTCGCGGCGACGATGGCGTCTACGGTCAGGTCGCGTTTTTTCTTTCGGACGGCAGTGGCGCGTTCGCGCAGAGCGCCCGCTCGGGCAGCGATAGGTGGCGTGGTGTCGGCCAGGACAAGGCGACCGACAGCATGCCAGTAGGCGGCGTCGCCCGGTCCGCCGGTCATCACCTCAGCGAGGACGACCGCGGGGACGACTGTCCGCCGGTCGTTGTGCCGCGCTGCGGTGAGGATGACCTGGATCCGACGGTCCTTGCGCACGATGGCGCTGAGCGCTTGCGAATCGAGGACAAGGGTTTCGGCGGTCACACGGTCTCCCGCTCGATGGCGTCGATCTCTTCAGTGGTCACCGGCCCGTTGGCGGCCTCCAGGTCGGCAAGCAACAGGTCCAGCCTGTCGCGCTCGACCTGGCGTTGCAGGGCGCGAGCGATGTAGGCGGACTGGTTGCCACCTCCGACGAGCTTCTCGACCTCACCCCACAGGTCGGACTGGACGGTGAAGGACTTGCGCACGTACTCGGCACTGATCGTCATGCCGATGATCATACCACGAGTATTACCACATGTCTGCCGGAACCGGTTGGCTCGGCAAGCTCACGACAGGTCCCGCCGACGCCGTCGGGTGTGTGGATATCCACACAACACCTGGTTGTGTGGATATCCTCGCAACTCGAGGAGGCGGGATGGTCCACAGAGATGTGAGCAGTGCCGCGACTGTCAGCCATCCAGGGATCTACGAGGCGGCACGCAGTACGCGCACGGACCGCCGAGCTCGCAGAACAGCTCGCAGCCACTGGTGCCAACCTGGCCCAGGTTTCAGAGTCTTTGCGTGCCGGACGTCCGGTGCGGGGGCACCGTCGGCGCGGGAAGAGGTAGGCGCAGGACGTTGGGCTCCAGGCGGTACTACCATGGTGCTACCATGGTGCTACCATTGGGGCATGAGCGTGGTGAAGAAGTCGGTCTCACTGGATTCGCGGCTTGCCGAGCAGGTGCGCCAGGCTGCGGCTGACGAGGGGGTCTCCTTCTCCACGTGGTTGGCGGTGGCAGCCAGCGACCAGCTGACCTTGCGGGCTGGACGTACGGCGCTCGCCGAGTACGAGGCTGAGGCTGGGGCTCTGACCGACGCTGAGCTCGCCGAGGGCGGGCGTATCCTCGACGACCTGCTTGAGCGTGCCGCCAGGACCCAGAGCGCCGCCTGATGCCTGGGCTCACCTACGACACCGGTGCCCTGATCGCCGCAGAGAAGAACGACCGCACGATGTGGGCACTGCACGCCGCCGCGCTGAGCCGCGGCCTGGTCCCGACGGTGCCTGCCGCAGTGCTGGGCGAGGCGTGGCGTGGGGGACCGCAAGCCCACCTGTCTTGGCTGCTGCGCGCCTGCCACGTCGACCCGCTCACAGAACCGCAGGCCAGAGCTATCGGGCGGCTCGCAGCAGCCAGCGGTCTGGACGACACTGTCGACCTGGCCGTCGCTGAAGGTGCCCTGCGCCGTGACGACGTCGTCGTCACGTCCAACCCGACCCACATCGCCCAGGCGTCCGACGGGCACGTCGTCATGCACGTCGTGTGAAGGCACGTCTCGCGCGAGATGCGACCTGAGACACCAGATGCGACGTCCTGACGTCGCATCTGGTGCGTGAGGTCGCATCTCGTGTGCCCGTCGCCTCCCCCGGGGGCGCCAGGGGGGAATCTCAGGGTCAGATCAGGAGGTCCCCCGATGTTGCGGGGTGGTCGTGGGCGCCACGATCGTGGGTATGCAGAACCATGCAGACACTGATGACGTCGGCACGCCCGACACACCTGCGACGTCGGCGACGGCCGACCCACCTGACCGGCCAGTTGCGCCCGACGCAGCTGACCCGCCAGATCCTGCACCGGGCACACCCGGTTTCGGCACGCCCGAGGCGAGCGAACCTGACCCGACGGCACCAGACCCCGCACCGGCACCTGCGGGGACCGACGGGTTCTTCGGGGCGGTGCGCCGGATCGGGATCCCACGTACCGACGACCGGTGGATCGGCGGGGTGTGTGCCGGGCTTGCCCACAGGTTCGGGTTGGACCCGCTGCTCATGCGCGGGATCGTCGCGGCGACCGTGCTGGTCGGAGGGTTCGGTTTCGTGCTGTACGCGGTGGGGTGGGCGTTGCTGCCCGAGGCCCGCGACGGGCGGATCCACCTGCAAGAGACGCTCGCTGGACGGTTCGACGCGGCGCTGCTCGGGGCGCTGGGCATTGCGCTGCTCGGCCTGGTCCGCGGCGACGGGTGGATGTGGTGGGGGCGTGGGCCCGCCGCGTTCCAGGCCATGGCGTGGATGGTGTTCGTCGGGGTGGTCATCGCAGCTGTCGTCATCGCTGTGACCTCCCGGGGCAACAGCCCGGCGGCCCCCACCACCAGACCTGCGGCGCACCCTGGCCCTGCGGGGCACGGCGCCCCGGGGTACAACGGGCCTCCAACGCCCCCCGGGCCCCCGCCGGGCTTCGCCGCACCTGCGCCGTGGACACCGCCGCTGCGGCCGGTCACCTTCGGGCCCGGGCGCACAGCGGTGGGGATCGTCGTCGCGTTGACCTTGCTCGCCGCAGCCGGGCTGCTGTTCGCCAGCCGCACCGGGCACCTGGACGCCCAGGTGCTGCTCGTCGCAGCTGGGGTGGGCGTTGTCCTGGCTGGGCTGGGGATCGTCGCCTCCGGGCTGCGGGGACGGCGCAGCGGGGTGCTTGGGTTCCTCGCGATCATCACGCTCGTCGTCGCCGGGCCGTGGGCAGTGGTCGAGGCCGCGGACTGGTCGTACAGCGACAGCCCGAACGTCTTGGTGTTCACCGACGTGCACTCCGCCGAGGCTGGGGTCGACCAGGGCGCGGGGTCGGTCATCGTGGACCTGCGCGGTCTGGCACGAGAACCGGCTCCGCCCGCTCCGCCACCTGACGAGGCCGACCCACCCGACGACGCTGACCCGACCGACGTCCCTGAGGCCCCCACCGCCCCTGAGGCTCCCGTCGTGCCGAACCCGCAGACGATCGACGTGCCGCTCAACCTCGGCGTCGGAGGTATGACGATCTACCTGCCCGACAACACCAGGGCCACTGTTGAGGTCGAGGTCGGCGCGGGACGGGTCACCTGGGACGTCGGTCTCGGCGAGGCGCTCCGCGGGGTGTCGGTCCGCCACACGTTCCACGCCGACGGCGACCCTGAGGGTCCCGAGCTTGTCATCCGCGTCACCATCGGCGCGGGCAACCTCACCATCTCCCGGCCAGGAGGCCTGTGATGACCAACGAACCAGCTCCCGCCACGGTCGACCACCTGACCGACGACCACCCCACCGGGCCCCTGCCGGTGCCTGGCCCCCCCGCGGCACCCCCACCTGCGCCTGCACGTGTGCGGATCGGCACCGTCATCTGGGGCCTGGTGCTCGCAGCACTGGGCGTCGGGGTCGTCGCCGCTGCGACCGGCCACCGCTTCGACCTGGGCCTGGCGGCGATCGTCGTCCTCGGGGCCGCCGGTGTGGCGCTCCTGGTCAGCTCCCTCGTCGGCGCCGCCCGACGCTAGCCTGCGGGGGCAAGACAATGGGGACGGTTCCTGCTGTCTTGCGGACCGCGGCCAACGGCCGCGGTCCGCAAGACAGAGGAACCGTCCCCATTGTCTTGCCCGGCTTGGGCTACTCCCACTCGATGGTGGCGGGGGGTTTG
>WRCL01000171.1 GCA_009783975.1 Micrococcales bacterium | reverse complement strand
CGCCGCCCCCACACCCGGGCGGCGAGCAGCAGCACCAGCCCCGTCGCACCCAACCCCGTCCACGCCGCCTGGATGTCGGTGACCTGCGGCGGCGCGTCGCGTGCGACGACCTCACGCTGGTCAGCGACGACCTCGGCGACGATGGTGCGCACCGCGGCCGGGTCGTGGGCGTACCAGACCTTGCCGCCGACCGAACCGAGCACCCGGGCGAACTCACGGTCTTCGCGTCCGCCTTGCATCTGCTGGGGGAACAGCCCGTACACCGACGCCCCGCGCCGCTGGGCCAACGCTGCGGCCTGGTCCAGCCGGTACACCGCGTCGCCGAGCACCTCGTTGTCGGTCGCGAGGATGATCGAACGGGACCGCTCGGCGGTGTCGGCGTCGAACAGCAGCGAACAGGTCGCCAGGCCGTCACCGACCAGCGACGAGCCGAACCACGACAAGGTCCCCGCCCAGACCTCCCACAACCCCGTGATCTGCTCAGGGGTGAGGTTCTTGTCAAGGTCTTCGACGTACACGACGTCGCGCAGGTCCACGTCGAGGTTCTTCTTCACCCGGGCGAGCTCGTCAAGGACCATGCCGTAGTCGTCGGTGAGCGGGAAGATCGTGCGCGACGTCGCGTTGAACACCGACAGCGCGATCCGCTCACCGTCGAACGAGGCGACCATCTTCTCGAACGACTCCAAGACCTCGGTGTCGTACGGGAGCATCGAGCCTGACACGTCCAGGCACAGCACGATGTCGCGCCGCCCCATGAGCTCGGCGGTGGGCCGGACCTGCACCGGCCGCGCGACGAGGCCAGCCATGGCCACGACCAGGACGAACGTGGCGACCCACCCGAGCGCTGCGGTGACGGTCCGGCGCCGCAGCGCGGCCCGCACAACAGGCAGGTCCCGCACCCAGCCGGTGTTCGCCACGACCCCCGGCGGACGGCGCCACCGCACGAGCGCCGCGACGAGGCCAGCAGCGGCGACGACGGCGGCTGCCGCGACGCCGGCCCATGGCCACATGACGTTCACCACTGTGCGATCACCACCGTGCTATCACTTGCCACGCCAACGCGATTGACTTGCGGGTCGTCTCGGGCCTGGCCGTCGGACCGTCGAACGAGGGCCCAAGGTAGGTGGACAACGCGGCCGCAGCTGGGTTGTCACCGGTGAGCGCACGGAACTCCGAGGCGGTGCACGTGCGCACCTCACGGCCCAGACGTGCGCTGGCGTACCCGCGCACCGCTGAGGCAAGCTCGAGGTGGACCCCGCGCGCGGTCACCAGCCCCGCTTCGTACCGCCGCGACACGTCCGCGACATGTGCCAGGTACCGGGCCTGGGCTGCGGGCAGCGGCTCGTCCCACCCCGACCAGCCCAACGCCCCCGAGGGTGCGACGACTGGTCGGTCGAACCGCGGTTGTGCCGCCCGCGTCCACCACCACACGAACACGACCAGCGCGACGGCGAGGACGAGCAGACCCCAGCCCACAGCGCTCACCCACACCGGGTAGGTGGTCAGGGGGTGGACGTCATCGACGGGCACGGTGTGCCTCCAGCGCACGTGCGAGCGCGGCGACGACGTCGGCGCTGGCGGTCATGACCAACCCGGTCACACCCAGCCGTTGCAGGACCTTTTGGCGCCGGGCGGTGCGCACCGCCTGCGCCTCGGCGATCGCTGTGGTCACGTGGCGCGCACCGAGCAGCGCCGCCGGGGCGGTCCAGCCGTCGTCGACGTCAGGTCCGCTGCACGGGTCGGCGTCAGCCACGGACGCGACGATGACCTCGTGGCGGGTCCGCAGACGCCGCAGGGCTGCGGCGTCTGGTCCTTCGCCGTCGCTGGGGTCGACGTCCGCGTCGGGGTGCGCCTCGTCGGTGACGAGCACGACGAGGCTGCGACCGGCGTGCCGGCGTTCGACCTGGCTGGCCAGACGTGTGAGGTCGCTGGCAGGCAGGTCGCACGGCGCACCAGCGAGCTGGTGCTCCAGGCGCCGCAGCAGCGCTTCTGCGTGCACCTGACCGTGGCGCGCGGGGAACGTCAGCAACCGGTCGGCGTCGGCGGCGACGAGGGCGACGCGGTCGCCACCGTCGTGGGCGAGCAGGGCCACCAGCCGCGCGAGCTCGACGGCGATATCGCACTTGCGTTCACCGCTGCGGGCCGTGGCAGCCATCGACCGGCCTGTGTCGACCGCGAGCACGACGGTGATCGTCGTCTCGTGCACGTACCGTTTGATCAGCGGGACCCCCGCCCGGGCGCTGGAACGCCAGTCGATATCGCCCGGGTCGTCGCCGGGGGCGTACCGGGACAGGTCGTCGAAGTCTTGCCCGCGCCCGTGGAGCACCGCACGGTGCCGGCCTTCCATGAGCCCGGCGACCCGCCGGTGCATCGGCAGGCTCAGCCGCGACCGCAGCAGCAGCAGCTGGTCACCACGGCGGGGCACGACCGGCGCCTGGCGCCCGTTGCCGTTGACCGCGCTCATGGCGCCTGGACCGCCGCGAACGCCAGGTCGATGATGTGCTCAGGGGGCACCGCGTCCGCGAGGGCGTCGAACGTGCGCACGATCCGGTGCCGCAGCACCTCGTACCGCAGCTCTTTGACGTCCTCAGGCACGACGAACCCCCGTCCGGCGGTGAGCGCGACGCCCTGGGCGGCCCGCACCAGCCCGATCGACCCGCGGGGGCTGGCCCCCACCCTGACGAGGTCACGTATCTGCGCGACCGGGTGCGGCCCGCCACCTCGGGTGGTGTTGACGACGTCGACGACGTACTGGGCGATCGCCGGGTCGACCCGGACCTTGGACGTGAGCTCGACCAACCACGCCAGCTCGTCCAGGCTCAACGGGGCCACGCACAGCGGCGCGTCCTGGCGCCCGTCGATGACCCGTGCGAGCACCTCGGTCTCGTCCGACGGCACGGGGTACCCGAGGACGACCTTGAGCAAGAACCGGTCCATCTGGGCTTCGGGCAGCACATAGGTGCCTTCTTCTTCGATGGGGTTCTGGGTGGCGACGACGAGGAACGGCGAGGGCAGGGCGTACTCGTGCCCGCCGATCGTCGTCTGGTGCTCAGCCATCGCCTCGAGCATCGCCGCCTGGGTCTTGGCTGAGGAGCGGTTGATCTCGTCGAGCAGCACGACGTTGGCGTGCACCGGCCCGAGCTGGGTCGTGAACTCCCCTGTCGCGTAGTTGTACACCTGGGTGCCGACGATGTCGTTCGGCATGAGGTCAGGGGTGCACTGGATACGCCGGAACGTCCCAGAGACCGCATCAGCCAGCGCCTGGGCTGCCGTCGTCTTCGCCAGCCCCGGAACCGACTCGAGCAACGCGTGCCCCCCGGCGAGCAACGTCACGAGCAACGACCGGCGCAGCCGCACCTGCCCGACGATGCGCTGGGCCAAGATCGCGTCGGCCCGGTGCAACAGCTCGGCCGCCCGCTGGTGCTGCTCTGGCTGGATCGTCATCGGTCCCCTCTCGTCCCTGGACGAGCATACGCAGCAAATGGCCGGGTTTTGTCATCGCTGGTACGCCAGGTGGGGTGGTTGTCCCAGGTGTCACCTGTGTGCGCGGGGCTGGTCGCGACCGTCGGGCGGGGGCGTGCTCACCGGGTGATCGGGATGTTCGTGAACGCTGGCCAGGCAGTCTTGATGTACAGGTCGATGGCCTCGACGTCGCCTTCTGGCAACGCGAATGTCGCCCACACGTACACCGGGACCTTGTTCGTCGTCTTCACACCGTCGTTGCTGCTCTTCAGACCGCCGTCGTCGAGCGCCGCGTACGACTTCAGGTTCGTGGTGTCCAGCAGCCACGGGCCAAAACCGGTCTTGCCGAGCATGTCGTCGAGCGAGATCGGTTTTGACGCGGTGACCGAGGCGAAGTCCGGGGTGAAGACGAGGTTGAGGACCATGAGCTTGCCGTGGACGTCCAACGAGATCACACCGATGGTGACGTAGTCGTTGAGCGTGCCTGGGACCAAGACCTTCTGCTTGACGACCGGGGCAGACAGGTTCACCTCCCGGACACCAGGTGCCGTCCGTGGGCCAGTGGGGTCCTCACCGCTGGACCCACACGCAGCTGTCATCGCCACGCACGCCATCGCAGTGACGATCACGGCAACGTGACGGGTGAATGCCGACCGCATCGGTGTCTCCTTCTGTGTCCTAGGGCTCGGTCCACGGTGTGACCGTCCCAGCCAGGTCGACGACGTCGACGCTCTCATCGGGTGTGAGCACCGTGATGCTGGCGTCGGGGTCGAGCGCTCTGACCGACCTCTCGCGCTGGTCGGCCGAGGGCTGGTCGACCGTGCTCGGGTCAAAGCTCGGCACGTAGACCGGGTCGCCCGACGTCGCCGTGGCGTCGTCCGAACGCATCGCGAGCACGACGGCACCGACGACGAGCGCCGCTGCGGCTGCTGCGGCGGCCCCGGCGACCCACGGCCACCGCCGCCGCCCACCGGCGGGCGGGCCGGGAACCGGCGTCGCAGCCCAGCCCGGAGCCGGAGCTGGGCCTGCGACCAGGCCCGGGTCTCGGCCCGGAGACGACCAGTCCCGGGGGGCAGGCGGAGCCGCGACGGGGGCTGGGCCTGCAGACCGGTCTGGGCCCGGGTGTGGGACCGGAGCCGGAGGGAAGACCGCCGTCACGACGACAGGTGCGACCGGCATCTTGGCGGTGGTGCTCATGACGATCTCGTCGGTCGCGTGCACGTCGTTGGCCAGCGCCCTGACGTCGACTGCTTCGAGGTCGGCGCGGAACTGCACCGCTGTCTGGTAGCGCACCTCGCGGTCCTTGACCAGCGCTTTGGCGACGATCTGGTCGAGCGCGGCAGGTAGTGCCGGGTTGAGCGTGCTGGGGACCGGTGGCGGTTCTTGGATGTGCTGCACCGCCACCGCGAACGCCGACTCCGAGACGAACGGGGGCCGTCCGGTGAGCAGCTCGAACAGCACGCACCCGGTCGAGTACAGGTCAGAGCGGACGTCGACCACCTTGCCTGCCGCGTGCTCAGGTGACAGGTACCCCGGGGTGCCCACGACGGTCTGGGTGCTCGTCCAGTCATCGTCGACGGCACGGGCGATCCCGAAGTCCATGACCTTGACCACCCCCTCGGAGGTGATCATGATGTTGCCCGGTTTGATGTCACGGTGGACGATCCCGGCCCGGTGGGCGAACTCCAGCGCGGTGAGCACACCACAGGTCACTGCCAGCGCCCAGGGCACCGGGACGG
>WRCL01000170.1 GCA_009783975.1 Micrococcales bacterium | reverse complement strand
GGGTGCACAACCCCCGCCTCGTCGGCTCCCAAGGCCGACGAGGCACGACGCGCTGCCACTGGTGCAGCCTGCGCGACGCAGGGGTTGGTGCGCACGACCAGCGGGGTGTACTGCCTGGACCTGCACGACGGACAGGACGTGCCACAGCCGGCCCGGTGGTGGTCAGCGTTGGGGCCCGCTGCCCGGTTCTTCGACGTCGTCGTCACAGACTGGGGTCCGCGTGCCGGTGCGGACCTCGCCGCCGTCGCCGCGTCGAGCCGGGTGGTCGTGGTCACGGCCCGGGCCGACCGACCTGGGATGCAGCGGGCTGTGGACGTCGCAGCGGTGTGCGCTTCCCTTGGGGTGGCTTCGGTCGTGGTCCTGGTCGATGTCGCCGGTGACCGCAGCCCCGGTGTCCAGGTGGCTGTGGACGCCTCGCCAGTGCCGGCGGTGCTCGTGCCGTATGACAGGGCGTTCGCCAAGAGCCAGCGCCCTGGTATCGCGTGGGACCTCGCGGTGCTCGAGGCTGCCGCGTGTGCCGTGGACGTGCTCGACCAGGTCCAGGCCGGGGCGCAACCAACTGAGCGTCTTGTTGCCGCAACCACAGCTGGCGTTGCCCAGCAGACCGCTGCGCCGGCTCCCCAGCCCGTTGTGCACGCGCACCTGCCCCAACCTCAGCAGGGCTCGTCCCACCCGGGTCCTGCCCAGCCGCCGGGTCGGGCCCAGCCGCAGCACGCTGGTCTGCCCCAGCCGCAGGGTCCGCCCGGCCCGGGATTGGCGCAGCCGCAGCAAGCGCCGCCCCACCCGGGGTTGGTGCAGCCGCAGCAAGGTCCGCCCCGCCCGGCTCCGCCCCACCTGGTGCAGCCGCAGCAGGCGCCAGTCCAGCCGGGTCTGGCCCAGCCACAGCAGGGAACAGTCCCACCCCACCCAGACATGACGCAGCGTCTGCAGCGCGGGACGCAGCCGCGCAGACAGCCTCCACACCCCAGGGCAGGAGGTGCGTCGTGACGACCCGCGTGGTCCACCGCCCGACGCGCACGACGGTGCCGGTGGCGCGTCCGGCGGCCCAGCCGTTGGCGCCCCCACCCGCGCTGGAGTCTGACCAGGCTTCTGGTCCGATGCCACTGCAGTTCCTCATGCCGGTCATGGGTGCGACGACGTCCGTGGTGATGATGGTGGTCCTGCGCAACGGTCAGCCGCTGTTCCTCGTCGTCGCGGGGCTCGTGTTCGTCGTCGCCCTCGTCGGCGGGCTGGGTTTCGCGCTCAGCGCCCGTGGCCGGGCAGGCCGGGTCGAACGTGTCCGGCGTCGCAAGTACCTGGACTACCTCGAACACCTGCGCCGGGACCTGGCCACGCGGGGCACCGACGACCGCACCCAGGTGGTTGTCGCCCATCCCGAACCGGCGGCGCTGGTGGGCCTGGTCGCTGACCCGACCAGGCTCTGGGAACGGCGACGTGGCAACGAGGACTACCTGACCACCCGGGTCGGTGTCGGCGCGGTCGACTGGTTCGACCTGTCGGTGCCACCACCAGAGTCGCCCGTCGCCCCACACGACCCGTACCTGCTGGCCGAGGCCGAGCTTGTCGTGGCTCAGCACTCCGCCGTCGCGGGGATGCCGGTGACGGTGGACCTCGTCGGGGCAAGCGTCGTCGCCGTCATCGGACCACGAGACGCCGCGGTGGCGCTCGTGCGGGCCATGGTCGCCCAGCTCGCCTGCCACCACGGCCCTGACGACCTGGTGCTCGCAGCGTGGTTCAGCCCTGAGCACGCCACGGACTGGGCAGGGCTGGACCTGCTGCCGCACGTGGAGGACGCGACCTTGTTCGACGGTCCGGTGCTCGCCCGACGGGTGGGCCGTGACCCTGCTGAGCTGCGGCAGGTGCTGGGCACCACGCTGGCCGACCGGGTCTCGTACGCCCACGCTGCGCGGCGGACATCAACACCGTTACCAGCCCCAGCCCGGCTGGTCATCGTCGCTGACGACGACACGGTGCCTGCGCGCCGGGCGGTGTCGGGGGTCGACGTGAGCCCCGCAGCGATGGGGATCACCGTCATCCACGTGCTCGCTGACCGTCTGGACGAACCCGACGACGTCGACATCCGCATCGAGCTGGCTCCACACGGTCGCGGTGCGACGGTGACCACCGCCCCTGGACGGGCCGGCCAACGTACCGTCGAGGTTGCTGCCGACCTCATGGACTCGGCGTTGTTCGTCGCCACCGCGCGCTCGTTGGCGCCGCTGCGGCTGTCAGCGGCGGTCGCGGCGCCGGGGGAGGAGACCGTCCCAGACAGCGACGAGCTGCTCGGGTTCTCCGACCCGGCGAACCTCGCCCACTGGGGGCCGCGTGAACCAGAGGACTTCTTGCGGGTGCCCTTCGCCCACGACGACCACGGCGACCCGGTCTGGCTGGACCTGAAGGAGTCCGCCCAGCTGGGGATGGGCCCGCACGGGCTGTGCGTGGGGGCGACGGGGTCGGGCAAGTCCGAGCTGTTGCGCACCCTGGTCGTGTCCTTGGTCACGACCCACCCGCCCGAGGACCTGGCGATGATCCTCGTCGACTACAAAGGCGGTGCCGCGTTCGCCCCGTTCGCCGGGCTGCCGCACCTGGCCGGGCTCATCGACAACCTTGCCGACGACCCGCACCTGACCACACGGGCCCGAGCCTCGATCTCCGGCGAGGTCGTGCGGCGCCAGCGCATGCTCAAGGACGCGGGGTCGCTGCCGTCGATCGGTGCCTACCGAACCGCCCGCACGACCGACCCGGACCTGCCTGCGATGCCGCACCTGCTGGTCGTCATCGACGAGTTCGGCGAGCTGTTGACCGCCGAGCCGGAGTTCACAGACCTGTTCTTGCAGATCGGCCGGATCGGCCGGTCCATCGGTGTGCACCTGCTGCTGGCCTCGCAGCGTCTGGAGGCCGGGAAGCTGCGCGGGCTGGACACCTACCTGTCGTACCGGTTGGGGCTGCGCACGTTCTCCGAGGCTGAGTCGCAGATGGTGCTGGACTCCTCAGACGCCTACCGGCTGCCGGCCCTGCCGGGGTACGGGTACCTCAAGGTCGACACGTCGGTGTACACCCGTTTCCGTTCGGGGTACGTGTCTGGGCCGATCCGGCACGACGCCGCGCCGCCACCAGAGGTCGCGGCGATCCGTACCGCTGTGCTCGGCCCGTACAACGGGCTGCGCCGCGACCCGGCACGTCCTGACCGGCCTGTCGAGCTGCGCCGCGCGAACACTGGGCCGACCGTCGTCGACACCGTCGTCGCCCAGCTGAAAGACCCTGAGCGTGGGGTTGTGCCTGTCGCTGAGGTGTGGCTGCCACCGCTGCCAGACCGTCTGGCGGTCGGGTCGCTCGTCGAGGCCGAGCGGGCCCAGCTCGCAGGTGGTCTTCGCAGCGACCTCGGGGCGGTCCTGGGCCTGGTCGACGACCCGGCTGCCCAGTCCCAGGGGCCGTGGTGGCTGGACCTGACGAGGTCTGGGGGGCATGTGGCCTTCGTCGGTGCACCGGGGTCTGGGCGCACCACAGCGCTGCGCACCTTGGCGGTGTCGTTGGCCCTGACGCGCACGCCGACGGAGGTCGCCGTGTATGGGCTGGACCTCACTGGTGGTGGGCTGGCCCGGCTCGAGCACTTCCCGCATGTGGGCGGGGTCGCCTCGCGGACCGACCAGGACAAGGTGGTGCGGTTGCTCGAAGAGCTCGGCGCGATGCTCCACGCACGTGAGGCGGTGGTCCGGTCCAGCTCTGTGGAGTCGATGACCCACCTGCGGTCGCTGCACCGCGCCGGGAAGCTGCCCGAGCTGGCAGCGGCGGACGTCGTCGTGCTCGTCGACGGGTACGGCCAGCTGCGCACCGACTTCCCCCAGCTGGACGACGCCGTCGCGACGTTGCTCACCCGCGGCCCGTCGTTCGGGATCCACCTGGTCATGGGGATGAACCGTTGGTCTGACCTTCGCATGGCCCACCAGACCCTCATCGGGACCCGGGTCGAGATGCGGCTGGGCGACGCAGGGGACTCCACGATCGACCGCAAGCTGGCCAAGACGTTGTCGCCGGACACCCCGGGCCGGGTGCTCACCGACGACGCCCGGTTCGCCCAGATCGCCTTGCCCGTGCTCGAGCTGGTCGACGACGACCATGTTGGCGAGGCCCTCGAGGCTCTGGCCGCGCGGGTTGCGGCTGCGTGGACCGGACCGTCGGCTGCCCCGATCCGCCTGCTGCCCACCGAGCTGGCCTTGGACAGCTTGCCCGACGCGTTCGACGCCCCCGACGCGGTCCCGCTCGGTGTGCGCCAGGACACCATGGACACCGCGTGGTGGGACCTGCTTGGCGACGACCAGCACCTGTTGGTGCTTGGTGACACCCGCTGCGGCAAGACCGCTGTGCTGCGCGCGATCGTCGCGGGCCTGACCTCCCGGTGGAGCCCGGACGAGCTTGCCATCGCCGTGGTCGACTCGCGCGGGCACGCTGCCCCGGCTGTGCCTGAGGATTACCTCGCGGCGCACGCGAAAACTGCGCCGCAGGCTGCGGCACTGGTCCGGTCGATCGCAGCCGAGCTCGACGAACGTCCAGCCCGCGACGCGGCGACGCGTGCCACCGAGCCGCGGGTCGTCGTGCTCGTCGACGACCACGACATCGTCGCCGCTGGTGGTGGCGATCCTCTTGAGGGTCTGCTCGCCTACCTGCCGTCGGCGCGTGACCTGCACCTGCACCTGGTGGTGACCCGTCCGGTCGCCGGAGCGGGGCGGGCGCTGTTCAGCCAGACGCTGTCAGCGACCAGGGACACCGGCGGTGCGACGCTCATCATGTCTGGAGACCGCAGCGAGGGCGCGCTCGTCGGCCGGACCCATGCCGAGCACCTGCCGCCAGGCCGGGGGCGCTATGTGCGCCGTGGCGTGCCACCGTTCCTCGTCCAGGTCGCCTGGGCCCCGGTGCGCGACGGGTGAGCACAGGCGTCCGACGTCGCGTCTGCCCTGCGTGGAGGCCAGTCTCGCACTGTCGGGAACATCTGGGTGCCGTCGGGACTCGGTCATGATGACAGATGCCGGAAATGTTATGGTCTGGGCGGTTCTCATGGACCGTCCAGACGTGAGGCGAGCTGCCGGAGGTGGTTGTGGTGAAGTTTTCGATGGAGGCCGACGCGTTGAGCGTGCTGGGCCGCAAGACAAGCACCGAGTCTGACGACCTGGGTGCGCTGGTGCGCAGGTTGTACGAGGCTGCCGCCCC
>WRCL01000169.1 GCA_009783975.1 Micrococcales bacterium | reverse complement strand
GACCTGCGCAACCAGATCGGCATGGTCCTGCAAGACACCTGGCTGTACTCGGGCACCATCGCCGACAACATCGCCTACGGCGTCGACGGTGCCACCCGCGAACAGGTCGTCGCCGCAGCCAAGGCCACGCACGTCGACCGTTTCGTCCGCCACCTGCCCGACGGTTACGACACAGTGGTCGACGACGACGGCGGGACGGTGTCTGCCGGCGAGAAACAGCTGCTCACCATCGCGCGCGCGTTCTTGGCCGACCGTGCGATCCTCATCCTCGACGAGGCGACAAGCTCGGTCGACACCCGTACCGAGGTCCTCGTCCAGCACGCCATGGCCACCTTGCGCGCCGGCCGCACCTCTTTCGTCATCGCCCACCGCCTGTCGACCATCCGCGACGCCGACGTCATCCTCGTCATGGAGCACGGCCAGATCGTCGAACAAGGCTCCCACGACGACCTCCTCGCCGCCGACGGTCCCTACGCCCACCTCTACCAGTCCCAGTTCGCCGCAGCCGCCGCCGAGTTCGACTGATGACCAGCGCTGCGGCGGGGCAGACGGTGGAGACAGTGGGGACGGTTCCTACTGTCTTGCGGACCTGCGCCACCGGCGCAGGCCACGCAATGAAGGCGGCGCGGACAGTGGGGACGGTTCCTACTGTCTTGCGGACCTGCGCCACCGGCGCGGGTCACGCCAGACTGAGGAACCGTCCCCACTGTCCGCGCCGCCGCCCCAGCCGATGACCGCTGCCATGGGACCTGGACACAACACCCAGACCCACCACATCACCGACCCCGCCGATCCTCGCCTGGCCGACTACACCAGCCTCACCGACGTCACCTTGCGCACGCGCCTCGAACCAGCCAACGGGCTGTACATCGCCGAGAGCTCGACCGTCCTCGCCCGTGCCCTGGCCGCCGGCCACCACCCCCGTTCGGTGCTGTGCGCCCCCCGCTGGCTCGACGACATCATGGCCATGCTCACCGGGCAGGGCCCCGTCGCGGTCTACGTCGCCGACGAGCCCGTCCTGCAGGCCATCACCGGTTTCCACGTCCACCGGGGCGCGCTCGCGGCGATGCACCGCCCAGAGCTGGCGCCAGTCGACACCGTCGTCGCAGGTGCGCGTCGTGTCGTCGTCCTCGAAGACCTCGTCGACCACACCAACGTCGGCGCGGCGTTCCGCGCCTGCGCAGGCCTGGGCGTCGACGCGGTCCTGATCACCCCCTCGTGTGCCGACCCCCTGTATCGCCGTTCGGTGCGTGTGTCGATGGGCGCCGTCTTCCAGGTCCCGTGGACCCGTATCCCGAGCTGGCCTGGAGCAACCGACGAGCCCGACGGCGTCGACCACCTGCGTTCCCTGGGCTTGACCGTCGCTGCGCTCGCCCTGGACGACGACGCCATCACCCTCGACGCCCTGGCTGCCAACCTTCCCGACCGTCTGGCCCTGGTCGTCGGCACCGAAGGCGACGGCCTGTCCCGCCGCACCGTCGCAACCTGCGACCTCGTCGTCCGCATCCCCATGTCCGGCGCCGTGGACTCCCTCAACGTCGCCTCAGCAGTCGCCGTCGCCGCCTGGGCCACCCGCTACCAGGGCTGATGCCCCAGAGGTTTTCGCTGACGCCCCAGGCTCACGGCAGGACCGACCCCGCGGTGGGAGTCGCGCTATGCGGCTGCGAGCGAGGGTCTGCCCGTGGTCCCCGAGCTGCGAAGCCCAGTTGAGTGGTGCCGTGCACTCGTCGACGACACTGACGCGGCTGTCCCAGGGTAGGTTCCGGGGATGAGCTGGCGGTCACGGCCACCCGTCGGTGACGCGGATGCTCACTGCTGCGTGGACAGGCGCCAGAGGATGCCGGGGGTTTCGCCGAGGCGGTGGTCGCCGGGTTCTGCCGGGAGGCCAGCCAGGGCGCCGATGGCCGCTGGGGTGAGGCTGAGCAGGCCCGGGGTCGTGTCGGTCGGCAGGCGGCGGACGGGGGTGCCGGTCTCGGCGACGATCTGCACTGACGTGGTCCGGCCTGCGAGCAGGAAAGACGTGTCGTCGTCTGGCGCCCGCCCGGTGCGGTCAAACAGCGCGCCGAGTGCCTGGGCAACCCTGCCCGGGGCGTGGATGTTGAGCGTGCAGACGACGTCGTCGCCAGCAGCGGTCAGGGCGAGCGTGTCGAGGAACAGGCTCGTCATGCTCGACCCGTCGCGGGCCCGGCCTTCGTCGACGGCCTGGACCAACCCGGGGTCACTGTCGAGGCCAGGGCGGTCGAGGATGGTGATCCCGTGGGGCCAGCGCCGGCCGATGACGTCGAGCACGCCCTCGGTGTTCCACGAGGAGACCATGGCGAGCTCGGCGGCGGTGATGCCGACGGCCTGCACGAACCGGACTGTGCCGTTCGGGGTGTCAATCGGTGTGCCGACAGGGTCGTCAGTGCAGGCCAGGGCCGTCAGAACGGTGTTCTCTTCCAAGGCGATAGGGCCGTTGGCGTCCATGTGGTGGTGGGCGTAGATCACGTTGCCGGTGTCGAACACGTACTGGGCCATGTTCTGCAGCAGGTTCAGCGCCCACACCGGCGCGGTGGCGCCAGGGTCGGCCGCCGCCGGGTCGGCCAGGCGGAACGTCATCTCGATGCCGTAGCCGGAGTCCTCGTCGGCCGGTGCTGTGTTCTCGTACAGGTCCGAGTAGCCGTAGGTGACATAGTGCCAGTGCCACACCGGGTCGCTGGCCCGGTACACCGAGATCCCGTCCAGAGGGGGCCCGCCGAGCATGTGGCTGATGGCGGTGCCGTAGTGCTGCGGTTCCTGGCCAGGGTACGCCCGGGCAAAGTGTGCCGTGATGGCATCCCAGCCAGGGGCAAGGTCGTTCATGCGGCTAGTCTGCCACATCGGTGTGCCTGGACCTGCCCGGTCCGGCGTGCTCAGCGAGCGGTCACCATGTTGAGGTCGTCGCGCCGCTCATACTTAGACAGGATGATCAGGAATTTTCGTACCTCCCACCTGCGTATGTGCCAGCCTGAAACACATTTTTCAGAACTGTTACACGAGATCGAGATCGACGGCTCTGCCACCGGGGTAGCGTGGCCCGGGACGCATCCACCTCACCATTGGGAGAAGAGAATGGCTCTGACCATCAGCTCGATGAAAAATGCCCTGCAGCTCGTGGAGTCGATTGACGACCTGCCCGAGCCGTTGCGGGCACTTCTTGACGAAGACCCCTGCGGTACCGTCAAGCCCATGGGTGAGGACGACGAGTGGCTGGTCTACGACGGGGACCTCGTGGTGGATGACGACCTGGTGATCGACGAGCCGTTGGCAGTGACAGGGAACCTTGTGGTGAACGGTGTGCTCCGGGACGCCGACGAGCTGCCGGTGGTCGTCGGTGAAGACATCGTCGCGTCCGTCGGGGTGTGGATCAACGGCGCCTGGCTGCCTGGTGGCGAGTGCGTCACCCAAATATTCGAGCAGGTCTGGGCAGAGCACGAGGGTCTCACCGGCAGCAACGACCGTTTCGGAGACAACCTCGTCGCGCTGGTCGGGCTCTGGAACAGGTCCGACGCACAATGCAACGCCCAGGGCTTCGTGATCATCGACTGCCGGGACCTTCTGCGCGGGCCCGACGACGAGCAGTACTGCGACTTCGGCATGGCTTCCGACTGCCTTGTCGAGCCGTTCGCCTCCCGGGTGCGGCTGGACTCGGAGTTCTTCGACGACGACGAGTTCTACGAGATGGCTGACGACGTGATGGATGCCATGGGCGATGACTTGTTCGACGAGATGTGCGATGCCATCCGGGAAGGTCGTCCGGTGGTCGCCGCTGACGCTCCGGCGGTGCCTGGTGCGTCGAGCGGCTGGTATTCCCGGAGCCTCGCTGAGCGGATGGACGAATACCTCACCGACATCGGCGCGGCACTGGTGTGGTGGCCGGCAGCCTCGGAGGACTACCTGCTTCAGGAGGCGGCAGAGCTGGATCGTGCCCGCAAGGTTGCGCTGCGGCCGTGGCCGTTGTCGCTCGTGGTCCTGGATGCCGCTGTCGCCACGATCGGCGATGACCGACGTGGACTGCTGGCTCTGTCACGCCGCACCGACCTGCCTGCCGATGTGCGTGCTCGGGTCGGTGTGTCGCTCAAGTAACTGGCCTGTGTGTCTCCGGGGTGCTCGACGTCGTCGTGGTCAGGGTTGGGTCCGCCAGGGGTTGACGATGGTGACCAGGCAGCCGACGAAGTCTGGTTGCACGTCACCAGCACCAGGTGGACATGCGCTGTGGCGGCCGCGAGGGCCAGCACATCGGGCACGCAACGTTGACGCCGCAGCCCCAGCCACGAGCGCCGACCGAGCTCGGCCGCGGCGATGGCCCAGCAAGGTGTGCGCGCATGCCGCGCCTGGTGGTCCGGCTACGGCGGCTGGCAGTGGCGATAGCGATTCCTTGTTTCTCCTCGGATCGACGAGATGGCTCTTGTTTCGGCGTCGGCGTCTGTGTTTGTGGGTGTCGCGAACCGTCCACAGCCCGTCGTCGTATCTCGAAACCCACAACCCCGTCTGGCCATTGTTCGTCTATCGCCGAACGGTGCTGACGATTTGGACAAATGGGGCGTGGCCTGGTATGGTGGGACACATGTTGCAGGGGACAGAACCCACCGGGTCAGCCGCACCGGACACCGGCACGAAATATGGTGAGCGTCTTTGGCGTCATCGTGGTGACCACGGTGTGCGCACCGATTTTGGGACCGTTTCTGACTTGGCTGGTATGGCTCCGGGCCCGGAATTGGTTGCGGTGCTCGACGGGGTCGACATGGACCGGTTGACCGACGCCGAGCTGGTCGTCGTCCTGGCTGCGTCGGACCGGATGGTCTCGTGGGCGTACGAGATGACGGCGCGTGTGGCAGCGAAGGTCGCTGACCGTGTCGCGCGTGCCTCGTGCGCTGCTGGGCGTATGGACACCGGGTCCGGGCGGCACTCGGCCGCGGCGCAGGAGGTCGCGTTGGCGACCGGCTGCTCACGCGGGTCAGCAGCCAGGTTGGTCTCCCAAGGCCGTGCCCTGGCCGACGTCATCGCGCAGGTGGCCGACGAGCTGCGTGCTGGGGTGCTGCCGGCTGGGCACGCCAGGGTCCTGGCCGACCGCCTCGGTCAGGAGACTCCGCAGGTGTGCCAGGCGGTGCTGGCTGTTGTGCTGCCGTCCGCGTCGGGCCTGACCCCGCGGGCGTTGGGTGTTGCGGTCGACACTGCGTTGCACCAGGTCGACCCTGACCGTGCCGTGGTCGACCAGCAGGCCCGCGCTTGGCGCCGTGTGGGCAGCCCGT
>WRCL01000168.1 GCA_009783975.1 Micrococcales bacterium | reverse complement strand
TGACCAGGCAAGACACAAGAACCGTCCCCACTGTCCACACCCAGGCTGGTACCGCTGTGACCAGGCAAGACATAGGAACCGTCCCCAGTGTCTTCAGTGTCTTCCCGCCCGACGACGAACCGCCCGACGACCCGTACCACGACGCCGAAGACGACGACTATGACCAGCGGTCCCGGTGGCGGTTACCACCACCAGGAACAGTCCACGTCAACCTCACCATCTCGGCCGCCTCCTTGCTGGGCGTCACCAACGACCCCGGGCACGTGGCTGGTGCCGGGACCATCGACGCGGTCACCGCCAGGGCGTTGGCCCACGACGGGCCGTGGCGGCGCATCGTCACCGACCCGCTCAGCGGGGCTGTGCTGGACGTGGGGCGAACGCGGTACCGACCACCAGCGGCGATCGCCTCCCACGTGGCCGCGAAGGACCCGCACTGCGTGTGCTCGACGTGCACCCAACCAGCCCGAAACTGTGACCTGGACCACACCACCGAGTGGCGTGACGGGGGTGCGACCGCGACGTCGAACCTCGCACCGCTGTGCCGGGCGTCGCACACGCTGAAGACCGACGGGCACCTGCACCTGACCAGCACCGCGCCGGGTGTGTACCAGTGGACCACCGCCCTGGGCCTGCGCTACCAGGTCGACACCACCACCGGGCTGCCACACCGCACACCAGTGCCGACGGTGCGCGACGACATCCCACCACCCTTCTGAACCGCCCCGACGTCGCCAGGGCCATGCCTTCAAGGTTCGAGCCGCGACGCACCAACGTGATCAGAGAGCAAGAATTCTCCAGCGAAATTTCAGGTGCAGGACACTACACGAACCAGGCTCGTCCGTCGGAGGTGAGGCAGGGCGTGCTGGGCTCGGGGACATCTTCTGTGTGTCCGAAGGTGGGGTGCCGGACCAGCTGCATGCCGACCGAACCGACGAGGAGGTGTTCTCCGACCAGGGACGATGCGCCGGGCTGCAAGCGGGATATCGTGCCTGCGTGCGTGACGGCGACGTCGTTGGTCGAGGTGGTGTTGGTCACCTGCCACGTGCCGTCGACCAGGTCCAGACGTGCTGAAGCCGCCCCTGCGATCTCGAACGACTGGGTGGCCGGGTCGGCGCTCAGGACAACATGACGGTTGGCCAGGTTCGGGCCGACGAGGACCGACGGGGCCCACAGGGCGAACTGGGTGCAGTCGTCGAGGACCAGTGACCACGTGGGTGGTGGTGGAGCGGCGGCGTAATGCAGCCTCAGCTCGACGGTCTGGAGTGGTTCGAGCGCGACCGGTGGTGCAAAGGTCGGTGACGCGCCAGTGCTGGTGGTCGGCCGGGTCGGTCCAAGGTCGGTAGCATCGGCCAGGTGCACTGTGGTGTGCGCTGTGTCGATCGCATAGGAGTGCTGGGCTGTGCCTGAGTCTGTGAACCTCACTGTTGACGGTGTCGCGACGGCCGTGGCGGCGGGCACGACCGGCACTGAGCTGTTCGCCGGGCGGCGCGACGTCGTCGTCGTCCGGGTCGACGGCGAGCTGCGCGACCTGGTCACGGTGCTGCCCGACGGTGCGGTGGTCGAGGCGGTGACGATCGGGTCGCCTGACGGGCTGGCGGTGCTGCGGCACTCGGCGGCGCACGTGCTGGCCCAGGCGGTGCAGACCCTCGACGGCACGGCGCGGCTGGGGATCGGGCCGCCGATCACCGACGGGTTCTACTACGACTTCGACGTGGCGACCCCGTTCACCCCTGACGACCTGCGCGACCTGGAAAAAGCCATGGCGCGGATCGTCAAAGAAGGCCAGACGTTCCACCGGGTCGAGGTCACCGAGGACGCCGCGCGCCAGATCGAGGCTGACGAGCCGTACAAGACCGAGCTCATCGGGCTCAAAGGTGACGCGACCGATGCTGACGGGGCATCGGTCGAGGTCGGCCTCGGCGGGCTGACGATGTACGAGAACCGGCGTCGTGACGGGTCGGTGGCCTGGCAGGACCTGTGCCGCGGGCCGCACCTGCCGTCGACAAAGCTCATCGGCAACGGGTTCGCGCTCATGCGCTCGGCGGCGGCGTACTGGCGCGGGTCGGAGAAGAACCCGCAGCTGCAACGGATCTACGGCACGGCCTGGCCCACCAAGGACGACCTGCGTGCCTACACCGAGCGGATCGCCGAGGCTGAGCGGCGTGACCACCGCAGGCTCGGCAACGAGCTGGACCTGTTCAGCTTCCCTGAGCAGATCGGCTCTGGTCTGCCGGTGTTCCACCCCAAGGGCGGCATCGTGCGCATGGAGATGGAGGACTACGCGCGCCGGCGCCACCTGGCCGCCGGGTACTCGTTCGTCACGACCCCGCACATCACCAAGGCCCGGCTGTTCGAGACCTCCAAGCACCTGCAGTGGTACGCCGACGGCATGTACCCGCCGATGCAGCTGGACGAGGAGCGCGACGCCGACGGCAACGTGCGCCGCGCCGCGCAGGACTACTACCTCAAACCGATGAACTGCCCGATGCACAACCTCATCTACGCCTCGCGTGGACGGTCGTACCGCGAGCTGCCGTTGCGGTTGTTCGAGTTCGGCACGGTGTACCGGTACGAGAAGTCCGGGGTGGTCCACGGGCTGACCCGCGCGCGGGGGTTCACCCAGGACGACGCGCACATCTACTGCGCACGTGAGCAGATGCGTGCCGAGCTGACGTCGCTGCTCGACTTCGTCCTGGGCCTGCTGCGCGACTACGGCCTGGACGACTTCTACCTCGAGCTGTCGACCCGTGACCCAGACAAGTGCGTGGGCGACGAGGAGACCTGGGCCGAAGCCACGCAGACGCTGCGGGAGGTCGCCACAGCCTCAGGCCTGGACCTCGTCGACGACCCCGGGGGAGCGGCGTTCTACGGCCCGAAGATCTCCGTGCAGGCCACAGACGCGATCGGACGCACCTGGCAGCTGTCGACGATCCAGCTGGACTTCTTCGAACCGGGGCTGTTCGACCTGGAGTACACCGCCGCCGACGGCACCCGCCAGCAGCCGGTGATGATCCACCGGGCCCTGTTCGGGTCGATCGAACGGTTCTTCGCGATCCTCGTCGAGCACTACGCCGGGGCGTTCCCCGCCTGGCTCGCCCCGGTCCAGGCCGTGGCGGTGCCCGTGGCCGAACCGTTCGAGGCGCACCTGGTCGACGTCGTGAGCCAGCTGCGTGCCCAGGGTGTCCGCGCCGAGGTGGACACCAGCGACGACCGTTTCGGCAAGAAGATCCGCAACGCTGCGACCGCGAAGGTCCCGTTCGTCCTCATCGCTGGGGAGCAGGACGTCACCGCCGCCGCCGTGTCGTTCCGCTACCGCGACGGACGCCAGGACAACCAGGTACCGGTCGCCGAGGCGATCGCACGGATCGTCACCGCGGTCCGCGACCGGGTGCAGGTGTGACGATGGCTGAGCTGCCTGGTATCCCTGACACCGTCGAACGGCTGTGGGCCCCGCACCGGATGGTCTACATCGGCGGCGAGGCCAAACCACCTGACGACCAGCCCGGCCCGAGCTGCCCGTTCTGCCGGGCCAAGGACCACGACGACGAGACAGCACTGGTCGTCGCCCGGGGCGGGCGCACGTTCGTCGTGCTCAACCTGTACCCGTACAACTGCGGGCACCTGTTGGTGTGCCCGTACCGGCACGTCGCGGGGTACCTCGAGCTCGACGAGGAAGAAACCGCTGAGCTCACCGCGATGACCCGCACAGCGATCGCCGCGCTGGCCCACGCGTACAACCCTCATGGGTTCAACCTCGGGATGAACCAGGGGGCTGTCGCAGGGGCGGGGATCGCCGCGCACCTGCACCAGCACGTCGTGCCCCGGTGGTCTGGCGACGCGAACTTCTTGCCGATCGTCGCACGCACCCGGGCGATGCCCGAGCTGCTCGCCGACACCCGCGCACGCCTCGCGGCGGCGTGGACCGCTGTGACGGAGGGCTGAGATGCTCAACGGCCTGCGCGGGGGGTTGACCCGCCTGTTCACCCCGGTCGCGCGGGTGCTGCTGCGGATCGGGGTGACCCCAGACGCGGTGACGATCACCGGGACGGTCGCGGTGGTCGCTGTGGCGTTGTGGGCGTTCCCGACCGGGCACCTGCTCATCGGCGCGGCAGTCATCGGGGCCCTGGTGTTCACCGACTCCCTCGACGGGGTCATGGCACGCGAGTCCGGACGCTCCGGTCCGTGGGGGGCGTTCTTGGACTCCACCTTGGACCGGTTCGCCGACGCGGCGATCTTTGCCGGGCTCGTCATCTGGTTCGCCCGGGGCGGCGACAACCCGCTCGCCATGGTCCTCGCGCTGTTGTGCCTCGTCCTCGGGTCCATCGTCCCGTACGCGCGTGCCCGGGCCGAAGGGGTGGGCCTGAGCGCGAAGGTCGGGATCGCCGAACGTGCTGACCGGCTCGTCGTCGCGCTGTTCACCACCGGGTTCGTCGGGATGGGCCTGCCGCAGGTCGTGCTCACCGTCGTGCTCGGGTTGCTTGCGCTGGCCTCGGCGGTCACCGTCGTCCAGCGGATGGTCACGGTGTACCAGCAGGCCAAAGCTCTGCCGCCGGAGGCGCCGTGAGCGCCGCGGTGCTGTCGTTGGCGTTCAGGTGGGCACCGCGCCTGCCTGAGCCGCTGGTCCGGGCGCTGGCCGCTGTCGGTGCTGACCTGGCCTGGCTCGTGCGCGGCAAAGGTGTGCGGCGCCTGGAGGCGAACCTCGCCCGGGTGCGTCCAGGGCTGGGGTGGTGGGGGCGACGGCGCCTGTCACGGGCGGGGCTGCGTTCGTACCTGCGGTACTACGCCGAGATGCTCGTCCAACCGGCCCTGACCGGGGAGCAGGCCGACGCGCGGGTGCGCACGACCAACGACACATGGGTGCGCGAGCACCTCGCGGGTGGGGGGTCGGTCGTCGCGGCGCTGGGGCACCTGGGCAACTGGGACCTGGCTGGGCTGTGGGCTGTGCGCAACCTCGCCCCGACGACCACCGTCGCCGAACGTCTGGAACCGCAGCGGGTGTTCGACGAGTACCTCGCCCTGCGTGAAGGTGCGGGGATGCGCATCGTGCCGCTCGGGCGCAACGAAGGCAGCCAGGCGTTCCGCGAGCTGGTCCGCCAGGTGCGCCTCGGTGGGCAGTTCCTGCCGTTGCTGGCCGACCGTGACCTGTCGCACACCGGGGTGGAGGTCGAGCTGTGCGGGCACCGGGCACGGGTGGCGCCTGGGCCAGCGGCGTTGACGGCCGACGGGCAGGCTGCGTTGTGCGTCATCTCGATCACCTACGAACGGTTGCCCGCGCACCGCCGGCGCCAGGCCGGGTGCCGGTGGGGGCTGCGTGTGGTGTT
>WRCL01000167.1 GCA_009783975.1 Micrococcales bacterium | reverse complement strand
CGACCAGCCCAGTCGCCTGCGCCGTACCGACTCGCCCGACAAACGCCGAAATCTCACCCCGGCCCGCCACCAAAGGCCCCGCGCGCGCCCGGTCAGGTCCGGTAGCCTCACCGGTGCCCGTTCGTGCTGCTGCGTCAAAACAGGCCGGTCGTCACCTGTCGTCGGTGCTTGCAGCCGCGCGACGGCTGACCACGACGGAGGAAACTCATGGCGGCCAAGAAGAAAATCGTCCAGGCGTCCGACCTCATGTCCGACGAGGCCAAAGCCAAGGTCAAGGCCGAAGAGACAGCGAAACCAGCCCCGACCTGGGCGCCGACAGCGCAGGCCAAGTCCCGTGCACTGCAGCTGAGGATCGTCGCCGGGGTGCTGTGGGCGCTGGCCATCGGCGCCGAGGCAGCCGCGATCTTCTGGGTGCTGCAGATGAGCCCTGTGAACATCTGGCTGCTCATCGGGCTCATCGTCGTCGACCTGGCGCTCGCCGTCGGCGGCTCGCTGCTGTGGAAGAAGGCGAACCGG
Source organism: Micrococcales bacterium (assembly GCA_009783975.1). Taxonomy (GTDB): domain Bacteria; phylum Actinomycetota; class Actinomycetes; order Actinomycetales; family Cellulomonadaceae; genus Cellulomonas. The sequence goes on along the minus strand of WRCL01000167.1, from coordinate 4,838 downwards.
CTCGACCCGGCCTCCCGGGAAGACAACGTCCGGTTCTGGATCCAGAACCAGCTTGGCCTCATTATCGCCATCATCGCGTTCCTTCCCCTCGTCGTGCTGGTCTTCCTCAACAAGGACCTCGACGGCAAGGAGAAGGGGATCGTCGGCGCGATCGCCATCGCGGCGCTCATCATCGCCGGGGCGGCAGGCACAACAGTCGGCTCCCCGTCGGTCGAGGAGTACGCCGAGCAGACCCAGCAGGTCACAGACCTCATGGGCGAGGACCTGGTCTACTTCACCGCGCACGGCACCAAGTTCCACCTCTACAGTGACTGCCGCCACATCAACTCCGACCGCACCGAAGAGATCATCTCCGGGACGGTCGCCGAGGCCCGCGAGCTGAAGAAGATCAAAGAGCTGTGCCTGACCTGCAAGGCACGTGCCGAGAAGGAGCTGGGCATCAAACCAGACAGCCCGGCGCTGCCCACACCCAGCCCTGACGACGAGGACGACGAGTAACCCCTGATGAGCGCAGTCACCGAGATCCTCGCCACGGTTCCGATCAACGACCTGGCCGCCCGGGTGGGCGCCACCCCCGCAGCGACCAAAGACGCCGCGGGCAAGGCGATCACCTCCCTGCTGGGCGGGTTGCACCACAACACCCAGGACACTGACGGAGCGTTGTCGCTGGCCCAGGCCCTGCTCGGGCACACCGGCACCGGCACCGTCGGCCTGGACCAGATCGACACCAAAGACGGAGCCAAGATCGTCAGGCACGCCCTGGGGGCCACCCCCTCCAAGGCTGCCGCGGCGATCGGCGCCAAGACCGGGACCGACTCGGCCCTGCTGCAAAAGCTCTTGCCGCTCCTCGCCCCGCTCGTGCTCTCGCACGTGGCAAGCTCGGCGACGAAGAAAACGTCCGGCGGGTCGATCATCGACCTGGTCACCGGGTCGCTGGCTGGCAAGTCCGGCGGTGGTCTGGGCGACATCCTCGGCGGGGCGCTTGGCGGGGTCCTCGGCGGCGCCAAACCCGCCCCCGCCCCCAAGGCGAAAACCTCCGGCGGGATCCTCGGCTCGGTGCTCGGCCACCTGTTCTGACCCACCGCGCAAGACGATGGGGGCCTGTGAGGATGTCGCAGCCCAGCCGTGGTGCTGTCGCGCTCGCCGCCGGGACGTTCGTGTACACCGCTGCTGTCGCGCACCGTTCGGCGTTCGGCGTCGCTGGTCTGACCGCCGCCGACCGGTTCGGCCTTGGGGCGACGACGTTGTCGCTGTTCGTCGTGGTCCAGGTGGTCGTGTACGCGGCGATGCAGCTGCCCGTCGGGGTGGGTGTGGACCGCTGGGGCCCACGGGCGACGCTCACCGTCGGGGCAGCCCTGGCCACCGCCGGACAGCTGGGGATGGTCCTGGCCCCTGACGTCCCGGCGGCGCTGGTGGCCCGGGTGCTCGTCGGTGCCGGGGACGCCACGGCGTTCGTCACCGTCGTGCGGCTCATCCCCGCGTGGTTCTCCGCACGCCAGACCCCGGTGCTCATCCAGGTGACCGGGTCGTGCGGGCTGGCAGGACAGGTGGTCTCGGTGCTGCCGTTCGCCTGGGCGCTGCACACCTACGGCTGGTGCGTGGCCTTCGGCGCGCTCGTCGTGCTTGGTGCTGTGGCGACGGCCGTGGCGTGGACGGGGGTGCGTGACCGTCCCGCCGGGGCGCCGGCGCCACCACGTTCGTCGTTGGTCGGGCTCGCCAGCGTCATCGGGTCACCAGGCACCTGGTTGGGGTTCTTCTCCCACAACGCATGCTGCGCCGGGGTCATCATGTTCGCCCTCATGTGGGGGTTCCCGTTCCTCGTCGAGGGCCAGGGGTTCTGCGAGGCGCACGCCGCGGCGATCCTCGCTGTGTGCGTCGCCACCCAGATGGTCAGTGGGCCGTTCGTCGGGGTGCTGTCGTCTCGAATGGCCGACCGCCGCCCTCAGCTGGTCCTGGTCTCGTGCGTCGTGGGTCTGGTTGGGTGGTTGGTGCTGCTCGTCCCGACGACGCCCCTACCTGTGTGGCAGCTCGTCGTCGGGCTCGTCGCGATATCCGTGGGAGGGACCGTCGGGCTCATCGGGCTCGAGCTCGCTGGTCACTACGCGCCGGCGCAGCACCGCGGCAGCGCCACAGGGATCGCCAACACCGGCGGGTTCGTCGGGGCGCTGGTGGTGATGTTCGTCGTCGGCGTCATCCTCGACTGGCGCTCGCCAACCCCAGGGCTGGCCGACTACCGCGTCGCGATGGTGTCGATGCCGGTCATGTCGGCCGTCGCCACCGTCGGTGTCGTCGCCACCTGGTGGCGTGTCCGCCGTGCGCGGTGAGGCTACTTCTTGGCTGTGATCGCAGCTGCGAGCCACTGCCCGAGCATGACGATCCCGCCGACGAGGAACGCGCACCCAACCCACAGGGGTTTGTACCCCTTGGCCGAGTACGAACCGAAGTCGGCCGACAGGGCAAGGATGAGGCCGAGCAGGGCCAGGACCCCACCAGCGATGACCATGACCAGGCCGAGCACCTGCCCGGGGAAGCCGCTCAGACCAGGCCCTGGGGCCGGCGGCCCGTACTGGGGCTGGGGTGCGCCGGGGTAGTAGCCGGTGTTCGCCGGTGCCGGCGGCATCGCAGGGGGCATCTGGGGCTGGGGGTATTCTCCGCTCATGCGGCGATGATAGCGGTGCGCGACGCTCCCCGGGCCACTTCAAGCATCTTCGTCGTCAGAGCCCAGCCCGCAGCGCTGCTACCGGTTCCATCCGCGCGGCGCGTGTCGCCGGGTACAGGCCGGCGAGCAGCCCGACGAGGGCCCCAGCGGCTGCAGCCCCGATGACCATCCGCAGGTCGAGGATCGGGGTCCACTGCCGCACGAACGACACAGCCGCGACGACCGCGACACCCAGCGCCGCCCCGATGAGCCCGCCGAGGGTACCGACGATGACCGACTCGATGACGAACTGGACGGCGACGTCACGGCGCCGGGCACCCAGCGCGCGGCGCAGCCCGATCTCACCGGAGCGTTCCATCACCGACAACAAGGTGACGTTGGCGATACCAACCCCCCCGATGAGCAGCGCCACCCCACCCAGGGCGAGGAAGACCACCACAAGCTCAGACTGGATCGCTTGTTGGACCGCCGAGGGTCTGCCGGGGGTGGCGACCTTGATGGTCTGCGGGTTCGTCGGTGCCAGGCTCGTGGCGAGCTGGTCGTTGACGACCGGGCCTGAGCCCACCTCGATGAGCATCTCCATCGCCTGGGGCGCGACGAGCCCAAAGTCGGCCTCAGCGGTGCCCTGGGGGATGATGACCGACGACAGCAGCGCCGTGCGCCGGTCGGTCGCGTCGAGGATGCCGATGACCTGGTACGGGTGGTCGTCGATGAACACTGACGGCAGCGTCGCGACCCCGCCGATCCCCAGACGCTCAGCGGCGTCGACACCGAGCACCGCCACCCGGTCGCCGCGCCCGTCGTGCCCGCAGTCGAAGTACCGTCCCTGGGCCAGGTGCCCACCGACCGCCTCGAGCAGGTCCGCCGAGGTCGCCATGACCGTCGGGACGGCGCGGGTCGGGGCGGACGGGTCGTGCACGGACACCGCGGTGATCGTCGCGTCGCCGATGTCGACCTTGGAGACGGTCGCCGCCGCACGGACCCCAGCGATCCGCAGCGCCCGTTCGGGGGCGTCACGCGGCAGCTCTGCCAGGGCCCTGGACTGGCCCCACGCGTCCTCGCGGGTCGCCGGCTCAGCAGACGCGTGACGGGCTGCGACCGCGTCGAACCGTTCGTTGATCCGGTTCGCCCCGGTCTGGGCCAGCCCGACGGTGACGACCACCGCCGCGATCCCCAGCACCGTGCCGAGCACGGTGAGCAACAACCGTCCGGTGCGCGCCCCCACACCTGCGGTGGCCTCGGCGAACGCGTCGCGCAGCCGGAAGTGGTCGGCCCGGCGCGAGCGGTCCGGGTGGAGACGTCGCTGCAGCCTCACGCGACCTCCCGCAGGTACCCGTCGGTGATGTGCACCCGCCGGCCGGCGCGTGCGGCGACAGTCGGGTCGTGGGTGATGACGACCAAGGTGAGCCCGTCGTGGTGCAGCTCGTCGAACAGGTCCATGACCCCAGACGAGCTTGTCGAGTCGAGGTTCCCGGTCGGCTCGTCGGCGAGCAGCACGTCAGGGATGGTCACCACCGCCCGGGCGATGGCCACACGCTGGCGCTCGCCGCCAGACAGGTTCGGCGGCATGAACTCCACCCGGTGGCTCAGGCCCACACGGTCCAAGGCTCGCAGGGCACGGTCACGACGCTCGCCGCGGGGCGTGCCTGAGTACAACGTCGCGAGCAGGACGTTGTCGAGCACCGACCGGTGCGGCATGAGGTGGAACGCCTGGAACACGAACCCGATCCGCTGGGCCCGCAGCGTCGTGCGCACCTGCTCAGGTGCGGTGGCCGTCGGCACCCCGCGCAGCCAGTACTCCCCGGCGGTGGGACGGTCGAGCAGGCCGAGCTGGTTGAGCAGCGTGGACTTGCCCGACCCTGACGGACCAGCCACCGCGAGGTACTCCCCTGCCCGCACGTCGAGGTTCGTCGCGCCCAGCGCGTGCACAGGGGGGGTGCCGGGGAACTCTCGGGTCACCCCGCGCAGCGACAGCACAGGCTGGTCACTGGTCCACCGTGGGTCTTGGTCGCCCTGGTTGTCACTGTTGTCAGGCAGGCCGAAGAGCTTCACTCGTCGTCCTTGGTCGCCGTGCTCGCTGCGGTCACCGCGTCGAGCACGAGCAGGTCACCTTCGGCGAGCTTGCCTTTGGACGACTTGATCTCGACGTACCCGTTGGCCGCCAACCCTGTGGTGACCT
>WRCL01000166.1 GCA_009783975.1 Micrococcales bacterium | reverse complement strand
CTGAGTTCCGCGCCCGGTTCCGGCAGGTCAAACGCAGCAACAAGATCCGCCTGGCCCGGTTGCTGGCCACCCGCGACGCGATGTCGCTGGCCCCCGACCGCATGTACGACGTCATGGTCAAACGCCTGCACGAGTACAAGCGCCAGATGCTCAACGTCCTGCATATCGTCACCTTGTACAACAAGCTCCACACCGGGGCGCTGGCCCCCGAGGAGGTCACACCGCGGGTGTTCGTCTTCGGGGCCAAGGCCGCCCCGGGGTACCGGATGGCCAAGCTCGTCATCGGTCTCATCAACGCTGTGGGCCGGGTCGTCAACGCTGACCCTGTCGTCAACCAGCTGCTCACCGTGGCGTTCCCGCCGAACTACAACGTCACCCTCGCCGAGCGGATCGTGCCCGCCGCGGACCTGTCCGAGCAGATCTCGCTGGCTGGCAAGGAAGCCTCTGGTACCGGGAACATGAAGTTCGCCCTCAACGGGGCGCTGACCATCGGCACTGATGACGGGGCGAACGTCGAGATCCGCCAGCTGGTCGGCGACGAGCACTTCTTCTTGTTCGGCCTCACCGAACCTGAAGCCGAAGACCTCGTCACGTCCGGGTACCACCCGTCGGCCTGCTACGAGCAGAACGCTGACCTGCGCGCGGCGATCGACCTCATCGCCTCGGGGGCGTTCTCCGACGGGGAGGCGTCGGTGTTCGAACCGGTCGTGGCCAACCTGCTCCACGAAGACCGGTTCTTGGTCCTCGCCGACTACGCCGCCTACATCGAGGCCCAGGCCAGGGTCGACGCCGCGTACGCCGACCCTGAGGCATGGTCACGTTCGGCGATCCTCAACGTGGCCCGCTCAGGGTTCTTCTCCTCAGACCGGTCGGTGCGCGACTACATCGCCCGCATCTGGCACACCCTGCCTGTCATCGAAGACGTCTGAGGCGGCTGCCCCAGCGCTGCGCCTTGCTGCCGGCGCACGTAGCAGACACATGCCTTAGCCTGGAAGCCACGACGAGGCGAAGAGGTCTGATGCCTGGGTACCAGCAGCCGTGCCGTTCGTGTGGCACGTTCATCGACCGTGACGCCCAGCTCTGCCCCACCTGCGCCTCGCCGTCACCGTTCGTCGACCTGTGCCCGGCCTGCCACCACCAGGTCGCCCGCGGCCAGCAGGTGTGCGCCGGGTGCGGGCGGCCGCTGACCGTGGCGTGCCCTGCGTGCAAGGCGCCGAGCTTCGTCGCCGGACGGTGCGACGGGTGTGGGGCAGCCTTCCTCGTGCGCTGCCCACACCCGCGGTGCCACGCGCTGCAGTTCTTCGCGAACGACCGTTGCACGGCCTGCGGCAAGAAGATCAAAGAAAAAGACCGCCGGGTGGTCCCGCCCGCGCCGGCCAGATGAGGGAGCGAGCAATGCTCAGAGCGTTCACGCGGAACCACAACGACAACTCCACCGAGGCTGGTTTCCAGTTCACGTTCTACTGTGACGTGTGCAACGACGGGTTTCGGTCAAGCTTTATCGAGTCCCAGACGTACGGCAAAGGAAAGCTGCTGCGCGGGCTGTCCCAGGGTGCCGGTGTGCTCGGTGGCCTCGTCGGCGGACGCGGGTACAACGTCGGGAACAGCGCGTCGCAGGCCGGCGGGATCTTGTCCGAACGTTTCGAGAACCGCAGCCCCGAGTGGCAAAAAGAGCATGAGGCCGCGTTCGGCCGCGCGCAGAACGAGGTGATGCAGCACTTCCACCGCGACCCGTCCTGCAACCAGTACGTGTGCCACAGCTGCTGGAACGAAGACCAAGGCCTGTGCACCAAGTGCGCCCCGCGCCAAGAGGTGTACGTCGCCAAGGCCAGGGCCGAGGCGATGCGCCGCAACATCGACGCCGCCGGGGCTGACGCCACCGTGTGGCAAGGGTCGATCGAGTCCAAGACGACCGTGTGCCCCTCGTGCGGAAAACCCGCCGGCGACGGCAGCTTCTGCAACAACTGCGGCCAGTCGATGGCCCGGCCTGAGTGCCCGCGCTGCGGAGCCCAGAACGCTGCGTCCACCCGGTTCTGCAACAACTGCGGTCTCAACCTCGCTGACGCTCCGACCGCAGCGGCCCCGCCCGGTGTGTGCGCCAGCTGCGGGGCCCAGAACCCGCCGGGGACGAAGTTCTGCGGCCAGTGCGGCACGGCGGCCTGACCGCGCCGCTTGTGGACCCGCAGACGTTCACAGCCCGGGGCGAGGTGGCCTCGGCGCTCGTCGTCGGGCCGGCTGAGGTCACCGTCACCGCCGACGCCCTGGAGATGACCACAGCGACCGGCGCTGCCAGCTGGACCTACCCCGAGGTGCTCGGCATGTCGATGGCCGACTACGCCGTCGTGGTGCGCACCGCCAGCGGTGAGGTCGTCGTGTCCCGCCTGGGCTACGACACCGAGCCGTTCTACCAGCACCTGCTCGCGGCCTACAACGACCGGGTGCGCGAGAGCCTGTTCGTCACCGGCGCACCTGTGGTGCGGGCCCACGGCGGCTACGCCTACGACGAGGCTGGCCAGCACGTCGCCGGAACCGCCCCCATCGAGGTGCACGACGACGCGCTGCTCGTGCTGCCACCGGGCCTCGGGGCCCGTCGCGTCCCGTTGTGCTTCGTCGACTCGGTCGAGTCGTTCGACTACCAGCTTTGCGTGACGCTCACCACCGGCGAGCGTTACACCGTCTCACGCCTGGGGTACGAGACCGAACCAGTCGAACGTGCCATCGCCGCTGGTCAGGCGCGTCTGCACGCGCAGGCGGTCACGAACGTCCGCGAGCTGGACCCGTCGTTGGCCCCCGACGAGGCCAGCGCCGTGGCCCGGTTGCTGCTCGCCGGTCTCGCTGCCCCCGTCGGCGCCTTGCGCGCCATCGCTCCACGTTTTGTCGCGGCCCTTGAGGCCCAGCTGGCCACCACCCGCGCCGCCGAGACCTACCCAGTGTTCCGCGAGCTGTGCGACCCCGACGAGATCTGCGTCGGGTTCACCAAAGTCGACCCCCGCGCCGCCGGCGACGAGCCCGGTTCCGAGGCTGACCCTGCCGCTGAGCCTGGGGCGGACGCAGCCGCGGCCGACGACGACGCCACCGACGAGGCGTCCGACGAGACGCCCGAGGTGTTCCGTCTGTGGCTCATCGCCCCCGCCCGCGCTGGTGGCACCACTGCCGTGGAGTTCGCCGGGCGCGGCCACGACGCCGCCGCGACGTTCGTCTACCGGCACGACGGTCCTGGCGCCGGTTTCGCCACGGGGCTCAACCGCGCCCTGGAAGCCGTCGGGTTCGCCCGCGAACCGCTGCGCCTGGACGACGCGGCCCTCGCCGCCCCCCGTTACAGCAAGTACCGCATGGCGGTCCAGCGCAACCCCGCCTTGCAGATGGTCCGCCAGTGCCTGGTCGCCCGGGTGGTCCACCGCGGCACGTGGCGCCAGAGCATCGACACCTACCTCAACGCCTAGCCCAAGACAGTGGGGACGGTTCCTGTGTCTTGTGGACGTCTGCCATCGGCAGACGTCCACAAGACACAGGAACCGTCCCCACTGTCTTGGGCCCTCAGCTCAGTGGTCGTGCTCGTGGGGGTCGTCCTGCGCGTCGTGCTGGGTTGCGTGCAACGTGCCAGGGCGGTGGTCAGGCGGACCGTACAAGGTGTACAGGCGCAGGTCACCGGTACCGGTGTTGGTGATGTTGTGCCATGTCCCGGCGGGGACGAACACGGCCCAGTCAGCCTCGACGTCTTCGGTGAACGTCAGCTCGCTTTGCGCCGGGCCCATCTGCACCCGGCCGCTGCCCCGCTCGACGCGCAAGAACTGGTCGGTGTCACCATGGACCTCCAGGCCGATGTCGCCACCAGGCGGGATGGACATCACCGTGAGCTGCAGGTGCGAGCCGGTCCACAGCGTCGCACGGAAGTTGGTGTTCTCGACCGTCGCACCCTCGATGTCGATGACGTACGGGTTCGGGCCGTGGTCGGTCAGGTCAGGCATGGGGCGTCCTTCGGTCGTCGTGGCAGGCGGCACCACCCTAGGGCGCGCGCGCTGTCCGGTGCACCCCGTGCACGTCACCGGTGAGATGAGCGAGATGAGCGCTCCGCCGACCGTGCGACATCGCTAGTTTGGCTATCGTCACGTTTTATGTGACGATAGACGATGTGCAGATGAAGGCGATAGTCCGTGGTCCGCAGGTGGCGGACTGGGCGCTGTCGCACGGGCTTGGTGCGATGACCACGTCGCAGGTGGCCAGCCTCCTGGGGGTGCCTGCTGACCAGGTACGACAACGCCTCGCCTCGCCACTGCGCCGAGGTGAATGGGTCACCCCAGCGCGTGGCTTGTGGGTTCCGGTACGTGCCGAGCACCGGGCAGCGGGCGGACCACCTGGTGTCGAGCTGATCGACGACCTGGCTGCGCACCTGGGTTTCGGCTACTACGTCGGCTGGTTGAGCGCCGCGGCTCGGTATGGCGCCGCACACCACGCGCCGCAGGTGTTCCAGGTCGCCACCAGCACCACAGTGCCCGACCGCGACGTGGGCCGTGTGCGCATGCGTTTCCACCGTCGTTCCCGCGTGGGGCAGGTGCCCACGATCCCCGTGCGGACCTACGGCGGCGACGTCCCCCACTCGACCCCGGCGGTCACCGCTCTGGACGTGGCCACCGACCTCGCTCTCGCTGGGGGCCTGGACAATGCCGCGAACGTCATCATCGACCTGGTCGCCGAAGCGGGCGTGGACCCTGCCGACGTCGCGGACGTATCTGGCTGGTTCCCGATCGCCTCAGCCCGACGTGTGGGCTGGCTGATTGAGACCTTCGTCGGCCCGGCCGGCCTCGACCCGCTGCGCGCAGCGGCCCGCCTCGACGTCCCACCATCGTTGCTCCACCCTGCATACCCTCGCCGCGGCCCCACCGACTCCAGGTGGGCGCTGTGCCTGAACACCAAGGCAGACCCAGACACATGATCCCCCGACGGCACCTGACGGCCTGGACATTGACGCACCCGTGGCCGAACCCGGTCCAGGTTGAGCAGGACCTGCTGCTGACCCGCGCGATCTGCGAGATCGCCAACCACCCGCTGCTCGGGGCCGAACTGGTGTTTCGCGGCGGCACGGCGATGCACAAGCTCCACCTGCCAGAGCCTGTGCGCTACAGCGAGGACCTCGACTACGTCCGCCGCACACCCGGGGCCATCGGTCCGGTGCTTACGGCCCTCCGCATCGTTGGCGACGACCTAGGTTTCGTCGCGAGCTCGCGGGTGGGTGCCCACCCCAAGGTCCTGTGGCGCACGACTTCAGACGACGGTGTACCCATCAGGCTCAAGATCGAGATCAACACCCAAGAACGGTCACCAGTGCTGCCCCTGGTCCACCTGCCGCTCGCACCCGAGACGACCT
>WRCL01000165.1 GCA_009783975.1 Micrococcales bacterium | reverse complement strand
CGAGGACGATTTCGCCGCGACCCTCGACGTCGTCGAAGCGGCGAGGTTCGCCTCGGCGTTCACCTTCCAGTACTCGCCCCGCCCCGGCACCCCCGCAGCGAACATGCCCGACCAGGTGCCGCCACAGGTGGTCACCGAACGGTACGACCGCCTCGTCGCCGTGACCGAACGCCTCGCGCTGGCTGGCAACCGCGAGCTCGTCGGACGCACCGTGGAGGTGCTCCTCGCTCAACCCGGCCGCAAGGACGCTGCGACGGACCGGTTGTCAGGCCGTGCCGCCGACAACCGCCTCGTCCACCTCGCGCTGCCACCTGGCGCTGACCGGCCGCGTCCAGGTGACCTGGTCCGGGCAACGGTCACCCACGCCGCACCGCACCACCTCGTCGCCGACTCGGGCCTGGCCGGCGGGCTGTTCGAGGTGCGGCGCACCCGGGCCGGGGACGCCTGGCAGGGGCCAGGTGCACCTGACCAGCACCACGCCGGTGCGCCGACCGGGGGTGCTCAGGTGAGCCTCGGCCTGCCACTCGTGAGACCCTGAAGACGGCGCCAGGTCGGGGCGCTGGTCAGACCGACGCGCATATGTGGGGGTCGCGCAGCGGAGGTGGGGATGGATCCGGTACTCGCAGGTGTGTGCTACATGTTCTTCATCGTCGGTGCCGGTTCGCTGGTCGGGCGGGTCCGTATCAAGGGGATCGGGCTGGGTGCCGCAGCGGTGCTGTTCCTGGCGATCGGCTCATCAGCGGTGTACGAGGCGGTGCACTACCCGGACCCCCCTGTGGTCCCGGTCGCGCTGGGTACCTTCGGCCTGGCTCTGTTCACCTTCACCGTGGGCTTGCAGTCGGGCCCGACGTTCTTCGCCTCGTTGCGCCGCAACTGGACGGTCGTGGCAGCGATGGTCGCGGTCATCGGTGTCGCAGCAGCGGTGGCTGTCTTCGGCGGGCGGCTCGCTGGGCTGGACCCGGCGGTGGCTGCTGGGACGTTCGCCGGCGCGTTGACGAACACCCCGGCGCTGGCTGCTGCACGTGACGCGGCCCCGCCTGACCTCGCCCAGGACACGACGGTGGGGTACGCCGTGGCGTACCTCGGGGGAGTGGTCGGCATCCTCGTCACCGTCCAGCTTGCGTTGCGGCGCCGCGCAGCCGACACAGACGCACCCCCTGAGCTCGTCACACGCACAGTGCGGGTCGAAGCCTCGCAGGGCCGTTCGATCGCCGAAGAAGAAGCCCGGCACGACGGACGGATCAGCTTCACCCGGATCCGCCACGGTGAGCACAACCGGATCGAGCCGGCCGACACCGACGACACGTTGCACCGCAACGACCTGGTGACGATCGTCGGCCCGATGGTCGACGTCGAACAGGTCACCGACGACCTCGGGCACACCTCGTCGCACCACCTGGAGGCTGACCGCGAACAGGTCGACATGCGCCGGATCATCGTCTCGCGTTCGGGGGCGGCAGGGCGGACCATCGGCGAGCTCGACCTTGCCGCACAGTTCGGTGCGACGGTCTCACGGGTGCGCCGCGGGGACGTCGACCGTGTGGCCTGCGACGACGACATGCTCCAGCTTGGTGACCGGGTGCGGGTCGTCGCCCCTGCCGACCAGATGGCTGCGGTCTCGGCGTTCTTCGGCGACTCGGCGCGAGGGATGTCAGACATCACCCCGATGCTGCTCGGGCTGGGGATGGTCGTGGGTATCGCCTTGGGGGAGATCGCGCTTCCGGTGCCCGCAGGGACGTTCTCCATCGGCGCGGCCGCCGGCACGCTCGTCATCGGGTTGGTGCTGGGCCGGATCGGACGGATCGGCCCGATGGTCACCGCCATGCCGCACACCGCGACGCAGACCCTCGCCGAGCTTGGCCTGCTGCTGTTCCTGGCCCAGGCCGGCTCGGCGGCTGGCCCGGCGATCGTCACCGCGTTCGGTTCGGGGCAGTGGGTGAAGATCGGGTTGCTCGGCCTGGTGGTGACCGCGACGTTCTGCGTCGGGTTGTCCCTGGTCATGCGCAAGGTGTTCGGTGTTGGTGGGACCAAGCTGTCCGGGGTGCTGTCAGGGGCGCAGACCCAGCCCGCGGCGCTGGCGTTCGCCAACGACCGCACCCGGTACGACCCGCGGGTCGCACTGGGGTACGCGTTGGTCTACCCAGCAGCGATGGTGACGAAGATCGTGCTCGGGCAGGTGCTCGGCGGGCTGTGAGGCGTGCGTCGGTGGATCCAGGATCAGTCCTCGTCGGGGGGCACCTGGTTGTCGAGGGCTTTGAACAGCTGCACCCCGGTGCCCAGCCCGCAGGTGAGGACCTGGTCGAGCTGGGCGTTCGTCGCCCCAGCCTCCAGGGCGACCGAGACCTCGGCGTACACAGCGATCCGGTGGTTCTCCTCGCGCAGGTACGACTTGGGCCAGATCCGTTCACGGTTCCAGTCGTTGAGCGCGAGCAGCGCGGGGCGGCGCTGGCGCACCGACAAGGTGCGGGCCCAGCGTCCACGCACCTGGACGACGTCGGCATGGTCGCCGAGCAGCAAGAACCAGAACTGGTGGGTGTTCCACGTCCCGGTGAGGTCCCCGTCGGCGTCGACGACGAACTGGTACCCACGGGCAGACAAGCAGTCCGCGATACGGTCACGGTCGACCGGGTCCAGGGTTGGTGCGCCAACACCGGTGGGGAGCAGACCAGGGGGGTGCACCGGCGGCCGGGCCGGTACGCCGACCCGGTCACGCCACTGTTCCCACCACGACGGCACCCTCATGGTGCCTGCCCCACCGGGTCGGGGTAGTGCTGGTCGAGGGCGTCGAACAGCATCGTCGCGGTCGCCAGGCCACAGTGCAGGGTGTGGCTGAGCTGGTCGTCGGTCGCACCGTGCTCGAAGTCGACGGCGACCTCGCCGGCGACGTGGACGTGCCCGTCGTCGCGGACCCGCACGTACGCCTTGGGCCAGATCCGTTCGGTGTTCCACGAGTTGCAGAACTCCAAGACCTCCATGAGCCGTTCGATCGCACCCTGGCGGTGCCAGTGGCCACGGACCTGCAAGATCTCGTGGTGCTCGCCGAACAAGAAGAAGTAGAAGACCCGGCCACGCCACAGACCACCGACGTCGCCGTCGTTGTCGACGAAGAAGCTGAACGAGCTGTCGGTCAGCCACTGCACCAGGCGTTCGTTCGACAGTGGTGCGGGGCCTTCGTCGGGGTCGGGCGGTGCGCCGGCGACGTCGTGCACGACGCGGTGCTGGGGGGCAGGTGCCCACCAGCGTCTGACCCGCGACGACCAGGACATGTCTGGCAGGGTACCGGTCGCCGGCCGGGAAACACTGGCCCGTCCGGCGGTGCGAGCCGGTATCCTCAGGTGGATCATCACATCTGGAGTGGGGTGTATGTCGTATTTCGCCACGTCCATCGATGCCGCGGCATCGCTGGCGCCGGTGTCTGTCGACCGGTTGGCGCAGGTGCTCGACGACGCCGGTCTCAACGTCGGGTACTGCGAGGACCGCTCGCGCCTGGGCGGGTTCTGGGGCCAGCACCTGGTGGAGTTCTGCTTCCACGGCAAGGCCTCGTCGGTGCTGCGGATCCAGGCGTGCTGGGGCCGGCCGCTGTCGGCCGACCACCGCGCCGACGTGCTGGACTGGGTCAACGCCTACAACCTCGAGTGGATCTGGCCCAAGATGTACGTCGACCGCAACGGCGAGGACCTGGTGGTCATGGCCGAGCACGCGGTCAGCTACGAGTGCGGGGCCAGCGACGAACAGCTCTTCGCGCACGTGCGGTGCGCGGTCTCGGCGGCGTTGGACGCGTTCGGGCGCCTGGACGACACGTTCCCGCAGGCCGTGGACGACTTTCGTGCCCAGCACCCTGACTGGCCTGACCAGTGAACGACCCGCAGACGTTCGGTGTCGACCTGCGCGGGGTCGTCGACCTGTTCGCGCGTCACCTGTACTCCGGTCCTCGTGTGTACGTGCGCGAGCTGTTGCAGAACGCTGTCGACGCGATCACCGCACGCCGTGCGTTCGACCCTGCCACACCGGCGAAGGTGCGGTTCACCTTCCCTGCCGAGGGCACGTTGGAGCTGAGCGACACTGGTGTGGGCCTCACCGCTGCCGAGGCCGGCGACGTCCTGGCGACGATCGGCCGCTCGTCCAAACGTGACGTCGAGCTCGGGCTGGGACGTACGCAGTTCCTCGGCCAGTTCGGTATCGGGCTGCTGTCAGCGTTCATGGTCGCCGAGTCGGTCGAGGTCATCTCCCGTTCCGCGCACGACCTCGCCGCCCCGGCGGTGCGCTGGCGCGGTTTCGACGACGGGCGCTACACCCTCGAAGAGGTCGACGACGTCGTCGAACCTGGGACGACGGTGCGCCTGGTCGCCCGCCGTGACGCCGAGCACTGGCTGTCGCCGCAGACCGTGACCTTGCTCGCCGAGGAGTTCGGCGGGTTGTTGCCGGTCGACGTGGCTGTGTCGGTGACCAGCCCCGCCGGCGACCAGCTGTGGCGGCGCACCTCACGTGCCGAGCTGCCGTGGGAACGCCCTGAGCGCCTCGACGACTACTGCCGCGACGTGCTCGGTTTCGTCCCGCTCATGCGGTTCACGTTGTCGGTGCCGCTCGCGGGGCTCACCGGGGTGGCGTTCGTCCTGCCGGCGACACCACCACCTGGGCCAGGGACCCACCGGGTGTACCTCAAACGTATGCTCCTGGGCACCCGGGTCGAGTCGGTGCTGCCCGAGTGGGCGTTCTTCGTCCGGTGCGTCTTCGACGCCGACGGGTTGCGTCCGACGGCCTCGCGTGAGGCGCTGTACGAAGACGAGGTGCTGCTCGCGGTGCGTGACGCCCTGGCAGCCCAGATCAAAGCGTGGGTGCTGGCCACGGTCGGGTCGGGCAGCGGCCTGGCCGAACAGTTCATCAAGGTCCACGACCTCGCGCTACGTGCGATGGCCCGGACCGACGCCGAGGTGCTTGCCCTGGTCGCCGAGGTCTTGCCGTACGAGACCACCGACGGGCGGCGGACCTTGACCCAGGTCCACGACGAGCACGGCCAGGTGCTGTACACCGACACGACCGAGGAGTTCGGCCGTATCGCGCCGGTCGCCCGCGCCCAGGGGCTCGCGGTCGTCAACGCCGGGTACGTCTACGACGCGGAGATCCTCGCCCGTCTGGCCTTGCACCGCCCTGGCTGGACCGTGCGCCCGCTGCTGACCTCAGACGTCTCGGCGGTGCTGACCGAGCTTGACCTCGACGAGGCGCTGCGCCTGGACGACGCCCGTCGTGCCGCGGCCCGTCTGCTCGCCGCCCAGGACTGTGACGTGCTGCTGCGCACCTTCGAACCAGACGTGCTGCCGGCGGTGCTCCTCACCGACCGTGAGGAGACCCACCAGCAGGCCGTGCGGTCGACCCAGGCT
>WRCL01000164.1 GCA_009783975.1 Micrococcales bacterium | reverse complement strand
CGTCGTCGAAGCCCGGTACGTCGACCACCTCGTGTGCCCGGGCGAGAACGACTCGCCCGTCCTGCTCGCCTGGGACGCTGCGCACCTGGAGGTTCTCGACGCACGCGGTCAGGTCGCCGCGACGAGCCCCGACGAGACGAACCTTGATCTGGCAACCGTGACCTGCGGCCCGTTGCGCGGCTATGTCACCGCCGGCACGCACGTGGTGTCGATACCCAGCCTCACAGTCACGGACCTGCCGCGGGGCATAGCCTTGGACGCTTCGGTGCTGTACGTGCCGCGCGACGGGCAGAACAGACCGCACCTGTACGACGTGCAGTCGGGGTCGACGACGACCCTGCCGCAGGACTTCGCCGGTCTGGTGTCGTTGTCGCCGAACGAAGAGGTCCTCGTCAGCACCGGTGAGTGGCCGGTCCCGGCGCTGGACACCGACGGCAGCCAGCGGTACCTGGCAAAGGACGGGACGTGGGCCTCTGCGCGGGCGTACACCCGGGCGAGCAGGTTCGTGCACTCCCACGGCTGGGTGTCGACCGGTACCGGACGGCACTTCGTCAACACCTCGCTGGAGACCACCGGCCGGGAGTACACGAGCATCATCGCGCGCTTCACCGTCGAGGGGACGTTCTTGAACATCACCGGGTACCAGGTGATGACCGAAGCTGGGGGCACGAACGTCGGGATCGTCACCATCGACCTCGAAGAGGTCGTCGACCCTGACACCGAGACCGCTGTGTGCAACGAGACCCCCGACGGGACCATGTGCGTGGCCACGAGCGCTGCTGGGACGTCGCGGCTCGTCGTGCTCCCCGCGGGCACGACGACCAACCTGCCCAACGGGTATACCACACCGCTGTCGGCGACCTTGGTCGCCAACGCCTCAGGGTCGAAGGTGCACAACGTCGCCACGTCCGAGACGGTCGACATGCCGGCTGGCTACTACGCCGAGGCTGTGTGGGCTGACACGTACATCATGGCCGGCGGCGACCACGGGCAGCTGGTCGTGGACGCCAAAGGCCAGCCCACCGAGCTGGAGACGATCACCGCGCAGGTTGTGGCGGCCAACGGCACCGTCTACTTCTGGGCGACTGCCAAGGACCGTTGGGGGTACGTCGACAAGGTCGGACGCTGGCTGTTCGACGAACCCCGCAACCCGGCGCTGGAAGACTGACTGGACGTCGATGCGTGCAAGACTGGGCGCACGACCAGCCCTGGGAGGACCTGACATGACAGCACGCACCCGGGCCACAGCTGTGGTGCTCCTGGCTGCGCTCACCCTCGCCGGCACCACGGGGTGCACCCAGAGCCCCGACGAGACCACGCTGACGATCGGCACGACCGACAAGGTCACCGGGCTGGACCCGGCAGGGTCGTACGACACTGGTTCGTTCACGGTGATGAACCAGGTCTACCCGTTCTTGATGAACACCGCCTACGGCAGCGCCGACCCTGAACCTGATATCGCCGCGTCGGCGCAGTTCACGACGCCGACCGAGTTCACCGTCACGCTCAAACCGGACCTGGTGTTCGCCAACGGCCACGCCCTGACCGCCTCGGACGTGAAGTTCAGCTTTGACCGCCAGCTGGAGATCAAGGACCCCAACGGCCCCTCAGCGCTGCTGGCCAACCTCGACCGCACTGAGCTCGTCAACGACCTCACGGTGGTGTTCCACCTCAAGACCGACTACGACCAGACGTTCGCACAGGTCCTCGCGTCTCCGGCAGGGCCGGTCGTCGACGAGGAGGTTTTTTCGGCCACGGCGCTGACACCCGACCACGAGATCGTCAGCGGCAAGGCGTTCGCCGGGCCGTACACGATCACAAGCTTCCACCTCAACGAGACAGTCTCGTACCGGGCGAACCCGCAGTACAAGGGGATGCTCGACGCGCCACGGACCGAACGCGTCAACGTCAGCTACTACGCCCGCTCGTCAAGCCTCAAACGTGATGTGCAGCAAGGTGTCGTCCACGTCGCCTACCGCGGGCTGTCCCTGGCTGACCTCAACGACGTGCGCAAAGACGACCATGTGCGGGTCGTGCAGAGCCCGGCCGGCGAGATCCGCTACCTCGTGTTCAACCTCGACTCCCAGCCGTTCGGCGCGGGCACCGACGACGACGACCCAGCCAAGGCCCTGGCTGTGCGCCAGGCCGTCGCGCACCTCATCGACCGTGAGGCACTGTCAGACCACGTGTACAACGGCACGTTCGTCCCCCTGTACTCCTATGTGCCTGCCGGTGTCACCGGTGCGACGAGCGTCCTGGAGGAGCTGTACGGCGACGGCACTGGCGGGTCGTCGCTGGACCAGGCGACGGCTGTGCTCGCCGAGGCAGAAGTCCCAACCCCCGTCGCCTTGACCGTGCAGTACACCTCTGACCACTACGGCCCGTCGTCGGCCGACGAGTACGCCCTGATCAAAGGCCAGCTGGAGGCCGGTGGGCTGTTCCGCGTCAAGCTCGCGACCGCCGAGTGGGCCGTGTTCTCCGCCGACCGCCGCGCCGACCTGTACCCCGCCTACCAGCTGGGCTGGTTCCCCGACTACTGCGACGCCGACAACTACCTCACCCCGTTCTTCGCCCCGGACAGCTTCGTCGCCAACCACTTCTCCGACCCCGAGATCGTCGACCAGCTCGCCGCCCAGCGCGCAGCCGCCGATCCCACCGAACGCGCCGAGCTGCTCGCCGGGCTCCAGGCCGACCTCGCCGCCGCGCTGCCCACCCTGCCGTACCTGCAAGGCACCCAGGTCGCCGTCACCGGCACGAACGTCGCCGGTGTCGAACGCACCCTCGACGCCTCCGGCAAGTTCCGCTACGGCGCCCTCGCCCTGACCAGCTAGCAAAGACAATGGGGACGGTTCCTATGTCCTGCCTGGTCAGCGAGGTGGCGGCGATGTGGTCCCAGCCCGCCGTCGGCCCCTGAGCGCTTCGGGCGCACGTGGGCCCAGCCCTCACCGATGAGCGGGCGCAGACGTAGGAACCGTCTGTCAGTCGGCGCCGGCGCGGCGGCCGTGGGCGAGGTTCGTGGTGAAACGGGCCAGGTCGGCCGCCAGGTCGGGCCAGGCGTCGCGGTGGGGACGTTCGGTGCTCACCGCGGCGGCGAGGGCGTCAAGCGTCTGGTCGACGGTGTCTGCGGCGTCAGGCAGGCCCCAGGACTCACCTTCGGCGACGAGGTGGGCGCGGGTGAGCGCGGCGTGCCGGTACTCCCCGTCGATGGCCATGGCCATCTCCCCGTCGTTGGGCTGGTGGACGAGCGGGACGACGTCGTAGGCCGGGGCGAGCACTGCCGGCGACCCCAGCGGGTGGAGCAATGACAGGTTCTTCGCGTGCAGGTCGAGGTTGCCCACCGCAGCGGCGAACGTCGCCATCGCCAGCAGGCGCCGTGACGACCCCCCACCTGGGTCGGTACGAGCCAGGACCGCGGCGACCTTGGCCAAGGACACCTTGTGCCCGTACCGCTGGTACTTGCTGTTGCCCGACGCACCGAGGGCCTGGTTGAAGTCTTCTTGGTGGACCCGGCCGCCAGCGACCGCCGGGTCACGGTCGAACCGTTCGACGACCAAGGCCTCGACCCCGGCGAACGTGTCGATCCACGTCTCGTGGTCGGCCAGGCCCACAGCGCGGGCCAGGCGGGCGCCGTACTCCTCGTCGTACAAGGCGGTGGGTCCGGTGGTCGACGGTTTGAGGATGTGCGTCGAGGGGAACCCGTCCAGCGCGCGGGCCCACCGGCGGTCCTGGCGCACCAGGACGAGCTTGTCCTGCACGCCCGCCAGTGACGTCTTGCCCCCGGGGCGGCGGTTGGCCAGGGGGTTGTCGCTGACGTGGACGAGCAGCACAGCAACCTGCTCGGCGGTCAGCGGTTCGGTGCCTGGCACCTTGGACTCACCGGGGTGGTCGGGGTCCCACACCTGCAGCGCCCCGGCCACGTCACGGCCGTAGGCGCGCAGCAGCCCGATGACGTCGTCGTCGGCCACACCGGCGTCGGCCGCCATGCGGGCGAGCGTCCGGGCCTCGGGCAGCAGCTCGGCGAAGACGTTGCGGCGCCGGGCGGCGGTGCCGCGTGGGGCGACGGCCGCCAGCGGCGCGGCGACCGACATGATCGTCGAGTCCAGCCCGAACCGGGCCAGCCCGTCGGCGTGGGCGACGACGTCAAAGGTCCGCGCCGTGCCGACCAGTGTCGCCACCTGCGTCCCGTACAGCTCGACGACGAGGTCGGCGGCGGTCCGCTCAGCCACGGGTGTCCGGGGCGATCGTCGCCGTCAGCTCCATCCCCGTCTCGCGCATCGCCGCGAACAACCGGTCGACGAAGATCGACGGTTTGCCCGCCTCCATCTCCCACACGTACCGCTGCGTGGTGCCCAGACGCTGCGCGAGCTCGCGCTGCGAGAGCCCAGCGACCAACCGCGCCTGCTGCAAGATCCGCCCCAACGACTGCGGGCTGGACACCGTCCCCGAGTACACCCACACCCTCCTGACGTTGATATCGACGTCACCGTCGCCGACTACGAATCTGTAGTCTACCCCGACGACGTCGATATCAACGTCACGTCAGGCCCAGGGGTCGACGAGCTCGACGCCGAGGTGGGCGAAGTCTGAGGTGTTGCCGGTGGCGACGATGCCGCCGTGGACCCGAGCGGGCGGCGATCTGGCCGTATTCCGCGCTCGGTTCTCGACCGTCGGCCCGGGCTTGGGCACGTAGCACGCCGTGGTCTTGGGCCGCCGTCGCGTCGTAGGCGAGCACCGGCATCGCGGCCAGCATCTGGTCGATCTGCGCCGACAGGTCCGCGCGCCTGCGCCCGACGGGCAACAGCTCGACGCCATAGCGCAGCTCGTGGAGCATCACCCCCAGGTCAGGGTCTCGCCGTTCACCGTCGTGCTCGACCGTGACACCCAGGCGGCGCCATGACCCGGTGGGCACGCGGAGAGGCCGAGATCGAGGCCGTGCTTGCTGCCGGTGACCTGCCACACAGCGCCTCATCGACCAGCTCGGGCTGTTCTAGCCGTCTCGCGGTTTGCCGGTTGGTGGCTCAGTGGGGGAAGGGGCGCGGAGCGCGGAGCTCGACGTTGTCGTAGCGGTATGCCTCGATCGCCAGAGCGACCTGGGAACGGGTTCGGGTGTCGGCGAGAGCGTCGAGGTACCCGACGTTCTGGGCGAGGCCTTCGAGGTCGAAGGAGAAGTAGATCTCCATCAGCGGGTTGATGAACAGCTCGGACCGGGCGGTCCGTGTGGTGAACTGGCTGTTGCCGATCTCGCCGCGGATCGCGGCGGCGATCTGCCCGTTGACGATGCTGGGCCGTTCCGGGGTGGTCGACTGTGCATGGTCGACCGCGTCGAGGTACGCAAGAGCCTCGGGGCTGTCCGGTGGGATAGAAAAAGCTCCCAGATAGTGG
>WRCL01000163.1 GCA_009783975.1 Micrococcales bacterium | reverse complement strand
TGCGCCTGGTCGCGGGCCAGGGCCCGCCCGATCCGCGAGGCGTACGCCGGGCCGGCATAGACGAACCCGGTGTAGCCCTGAACCAGCGTCGCACCGGCCGCCAGGTAGTCCGCCGCGTCCGCGGCCGTCATGATCCCCCCCACACCGATGACGACCGGGTCAGGGCCCAGCCGTTCGCGCAGCCGTGCGACGACGGCCAGGCCGCGGTGGCGCAGCGGCAGCCCGGACAGCCCCCCGGCGCCCAGGTCGTGGGCGATGGTCGTGTTCACCGCGACGACCCCGTCCAGGCCGAGCTCGAGCGCGAGGTCGGCGATCTCGTCGACCTGCTCGTCAGCCAGGTCCGGGGCGATCTTCACCAGCAACGGCACACGCTCGGTGGTCACCTCGTCCGCAGCCTGACGGACAGCTTCGAGCACCGGGCGCAGCGACTCGACGGCCTGCAGGTCACGCAGCCCCGGGGTGTTCGGTGACGAGACGTTGACGACGAGGTAGTCCGCGAACGGCGCAAGGCGTTCGGCGCTCGTGGCGTAGTCGGCGGCGGCTTGCTCCAACGGCACAGCTTTGGTCTTGCCGATGTTCACCCCGACGAACGCCGCCTTGCCGGCCGCGGTCGAGCGCAGGCGGCGCAACCGGTCCGCGGTACGCGCCGACCCAGCGTTGTTGAACCCCATCTGGTTGCGCAGACCTTCGACACCTGGCACCCGCCACAGCCGGGGCATCGGGTTGCCTGGTTGCGCCATCGCGGTGACGGTACCGACCTCGACGAACCCAAACCCGAGCATGGTGAGCCCGAGCACTCCACGGGCGTCCTTGTCGAACCCTGCGGCCACACCCAGTGGTGACGGCAGCGTCTTGCCCCAGACCGTCGTGGCCGCCTGCGGCGGGACGCGGAAGGCTGCGGCAACGACCCAACGCAGCGGGCGGACTGCCGCAACAGCCCGGATGAGGGCGAACGCCAGCTGGTGCGCTCGTTCAGGATCGACACGCAAGGCCACAGCACGGAACAAGAACCGGTACACGAAGACCAGCTTAGCGGCCATGGCGCAGCGAACCGCTGCGACGAGCCGTGCAGCGGCGAGCCGCCACGCGTGGATACCATCGCCTGGTGATCTCGCTGACCCAGGCCCAGCCCGCCACTGTGACCGCCGACGCGCTCGTCATCGTCCTCGCCCGCCGACCTGACGGCCCTGTCCCGCTCGGCGACGTCCCCGAGGTTGTCGCCGACCTCGTCGCCTCAGCCGCTGACGTCCTCGCGCTCACCGGTGACCCCGACGAGGTGCACCGGCTGCCCGCCGCGGGGCTGCGGGCCCGGTCGCTGGTGCTCACCGGAGCCGGTGACGGCGCGGCACCTGAGTCGGTCCGCCGGGCAGTCGGCGCCGCGACCAGGGCGCTTGCCGGTCTGGCCAACGCCGCGGTCGTGCTGCCCGACGACGGGCTGGCGACGTTGACCGCCGCCGCCGAAGGGGCCCTGCTCGGTGCCTACACTTTCACCCGGTACCGGACCCAGGACCAGGCTGACCGCCGCTCAGGCGCGCCGCTGGAACAGGTCCAGCTGTTGCTCGGGCACCGCGCGACCAAGGTCGAGACCCGGGCCGTCGAACGGGCCCAGGTGGTCGTCGAGGCCGTCCACACCGTGCGGGACCTGGTCAACACCGCCCCGAACGACCTGTACCCAGCAGCGTTCGCCGACGCAGCCCGGGCAGCAGCCAAAGGCGTCAAAGGTGTGAAAGTCACCGTGCTCGACGAAAAGGCGCTCGCCGCCGGCGGGTTTGGCGGGCTCATCGGCGTCGGGCAGGGGTCGGCCCGTCCCCCACGCCTGGTCAAGGTCACCTACACCCCCTCGCGGGCCAAGCAGTCGGTCGCCCTGGTCGGCAAAGGCATCACGTTCGACTCTGGCGGGATCTCGCTCAAACCCCACGCGAACATGGACGAGATGAAATCCGATATGGCTGGGGCGGCGACTGTGCTGGCCAGCGTCCTGGCCGCGGCACGGTTGGGACTGCCTGTGGCGGTGACCGCCTGGTGCGCCCTGGCCGAGAACATGCCCTCAGGCACAGCCCAGCGGCCCTCAGACGTCCTGACGATCAACAACGGAACGACGGTCGAGGTGCTCAACACCGATGCTGAGGGCCGGTTGGTGCTCGCCGACGCGCTGGCGGCCGCCGTCGGCGAAGGACCCGACCTCGTCATCGACGCGGCGACGTTGACCGGCGCCCAGATCATCTCCTTGGGCCGGCGTGTCGCCGCGGTGATGGGCACCGACGACGCCCGCGACCAGGTCGTGGCCGCCGCGGGCGCCGCAGGTGAGTCCATGTGGCCCATGCCGCTGCCCGAGGACCTCAAAGACGGGCTGAAGTCGAAGGTCGCCGACCTGGCGAACGTCGGCGAGCGCTGGGGCGGGTCGCTGCTGGCGGGGTTGTTCCTCGCCGAGTTCGTCGGGACCACACCGTGGGCCCACATCGACTTCGCCGGCCCGGCGTACAACACCAGCGGCCCCTACGGATACACCCCCGACGGGGGCACCGGGATGGGTGTGCGCACCATGGTCGCGGTGCTGGAGTCGCGCTGCGAACACTGAGCTGGGCTGGGCTCGGCACGCTCACGGCGAAAGACCGGCGGTCCTTCCCCCGCCGCGACGACGCAGCGAGGCCGTGGCGGTGACAGGATGGGACCTGAGAACCACCGTCGAGCACAGGAGTGAGACTCGTGGCCGAAGAGAACGTCTTCGACATCGTCGTCCTCGGGGGCGGCAGCGGCGGGTACGCCACCGCGCTGCGTGCAGCCGAGCTAGGTATGTCCGTGGCCTTGGTCGAGGCTGACAAGGTCGGTGGCACCTGCCTGCACCGCGGGTGCATCCCGACCAAGGCGCTGCTGCACGCGGCCGAGCTGGCCGACGACGCGCGCCACGGTGCCGCGGTCGGGGTCCACACGACGCTGGACCGCATCGACATCGGGGAGGTCAACCAGTACAAGGCTGGTGTGATCGACCGGCTCTACAAAGGCCTGCAGGGGTTGGTCGCCGCGCGCAAGGTCGAGCTGGTCACCGGCTGGGGGCGTCTGGTCGCCCCAGACACCGTCATGGTCGCCGGCCGCCAGCTCGTCGGACGGTCGGTCGTGCTCGCGACGGGGTCGTACGCGCGCTCGCTGCCTGGTCTGCAGATCGGCGGCCGGGTGATGACCTCTGACGCGGCGCTGACGATGGACTGGATCCCGAAGTCTGCTGTCGTGCTCGGTGGCGGGGTCATCGGCTGCGAGTTCGCCAGCGTGTGGCGTTCGTTCGGTGCCGAGGTCACCGTCATCGAGGCGCTGGACCACCTGGTGCCCAACGAGGACGCCGCGATCTGCAAGGCCTTCGAGCGGGCGTTCCGCAAACGCGGGATCGCTTTTTCCACCGGGGTGCGGTTCGCCGGGGTGGACCAGAACGAGACCGGGGTGCACGTGTGGCTGGAGGACGGGCGCGCCTTCGACGCGGACCTGCTGCTCGTCGCCGTCGGCCGTGGCCCGGCGACCGCAGACCTGGGCTACGAAGACCAGGGCATCGCCATGGACCGCGGGTTCGTCCTGACCGACGAGCGTCTGCGCACGAACGTCGACGGGGTGTACGCCGTCGGGGACATCGTCCCGGGCCTGCAGCTCGCGCACCGCGGGTTTGCCCAGGGCATCTTCGTCGCCGAGCAGATCGCCGGGTGCGACCCTGCGCCGATCATCGAGGCGACGATCCCCCGCGTCACCTACTCCACACCCGAGGTCGCATCGGTCGGGCTCACCGAAGCCGCAGCGAAAGCCGAGTTCGGCCACGACGCGGTGACGACGCTGGAGTACAACCTCGCTGGCAACGGCAAGTCGCAGATCCTGGGCACCCAGGGTTTCGTCAAGCTCGTCCGCCGTGTCGACGGGCCGGTCGTCGGGGTGCACATGATCGGTGCCCGGGTCGGCGAGCTCATCGGTGAGGCACAGCTGATCGTCGCCTGGGAGGCATACCCTGACGACGTGGCGTCGTTGGTCCACGCCCACCCCACCCAGAACGAGGCCGTCGGCGAGGCTTTCCTCGCGCTGGCGGGCAAACCGCTGCACGCCCACGCCTGATTAGGAGACCGGACGAATGTCGCACAACGTGGAGCTGCCTGCCCTCGGCGAGTCGGTGAGCGAGGCCACCGTCACCCAGTGGCTCAAAGCCGTCGGGGACCGCGTCGAGGTGGACGAGCCGTTGCTGGAGATCTCCACCGACAAGGTCGACACCGAGATCCCCTGCCCATTCGCGGGGGTCGTCGAGCAGATCCTCGTTGGCGAGGACGAGACTGCCGAGGTCGGCGCTGTTCTGGCGGTCATCGGTGACGGCACTGGGGAGGCCGGGCCCGCGGCCGAACCTGCCAGAGCAGAGCCCGAGCCTGAGCCTGAACCCGAGCCAGAACCTGCGCCTGAACCGGCTCGCGAACCGGCGGCAGAACCTGCCGCGCCCGAACCGGTCGCGCAGGCGCCTGGGTCTGGCGTCGACGTCGTGCTGCCTGCCGTGGGCGAGTCGGTGACCGAGGCGACAGTCACCCAGTGGCTCAAGGCTGTCGGCGACGAGGTCGCCGTGGACGAACCGCTGCTGGAGATCTCCACCGACAAGGTCGACACCGAGATCCCCTCACCGGTGGCCGGCACGCTGCTGGAGATCTTGGTCAGCGAGGACGAGACCGCCGAGATCGGGGCTGTGCTCGCCCGGGTTGGCGCCCCCGGCGCAGCACCAGCCAAGGCCGACCCGGCCCCCGAGCCTGAACCTGCGTCCGAGCCCGAGCCCGAGCCTGAACCTGCGTCCGAGCCCGAACCCGAAGCCGCACCCGAACCACAACCGGAGCCAGAACCGGCCCCTGTGGCCGAACCTGGTCCAGCCCCGACCGTGTCACGGGCTGTGACAGCCGGGTACACCACCCCCCTGGTCCGCACCCTGGCCAAGACCCATGGCGTGGACCTGTCGGTCGTCGTCGGCACCGGGGTCGGGGGGCGTATCCGCCGGGAGGACGTGCTCGCCGCCGCCCAGCCAGCCCCGGCCGCACCGGCGAGCCCAACCGTGGCTGAGGTCTCGCCCGTGCGCGGCACCACCGAACCGGCGAGCCGGTTGCGCAAGACCATCGCCCAGCGGATGGTCGAGGCCCTGCACACCCAGGCCCAGCTCACAACGGTCGTCGAGGTCGACGTCACGGTCGTGGCACACCTGCGCGCGGGCGC
This sequence comes from Micrococcales bacterium, assembly GCA_009783975.1. Classification (GTDB taxonomy): domain Bacteria; phylum Actinomycetota; class Actinomycetes; order Actinomycetales; family Cellulomonadaceae; genus Cellulomonas. The sequence goes on along the minus strand of WRCL01000163.1, from coordinate 194 downwards.
CAACGACGCGTTCGCCGCACGGTATGGAGCGCCACTGACCCTGCTGCCGTTCTTCGTCCAGGCCGCAGTCGAGGCGTTGCGCACCTACCCGAAGATCAACGCCCTGCTCGACGACGACCAGATCACCTACCCGGCGGCTGAGCATGTGGGGATCGCCGTGGACACCCCCCGCGGCATGGTGGTGCCGGTGCTGC
>WRCL01000162.1 GCA_009783975.1 Micrococcales bacterium | reverse complement strand
CAGCCCCTGGTACAGGTGCGTCCGCGCCCCCACGACGAGCACCACCCGTCCCCCGGCCGTCCGCACCGCCCGCAACGTGCCCGTGTGCCCCGCGACCGGCGAGGCCACGAACCCCGGCACCTCGTCCGCCGGCACCGTCGCGAGGGTCTGGCCCAACCCGTCCGCCGCGAGCGCCCACCCCGACCCCAGGACGACCGCAGCGTCGTACCGCTCCACCCCCGTCCGCCGCACCAACCACCGGCCAGCGCGCTCCGCCAGCTCCGACTCCAACCCACCGTCGTCCATACCCCCGCAGCCTAACCGCCCCCAACCTATGCCTCCGGTCGCAGTTCTGGACCTGTGCGCAACACCAGGCGGACTCACCAGGCTTTTTGGCGCGAACAGCGGAATGATAGCCCTATGACAACCGGACAAGTCGTGATCATCGGTGGCGGACCCGGCGGGTATGAGGCGGCGCTGGCTGGCCGACGGGCGGGGGCGCACGTCGTCTTGGTCGACAAGGCCGGGCTTGGTGGGGCGGCAGTGCTCACCGACGTCGTGCCCAGCAAGTCGCTCATCGCGACGGCCGAGTGGATGACGATCCTCGACCGGGCTCCTGACCTGGGCATCCGTCTGCCCGAGGAGATGCGCGACGCGCACCACCTCGTGGACATGACAGCGATGAACGCCCGTCTGCAGGGGTTGGCGACGGCGCAGTCAGGTGATATCGAGCGCCGGGTGCTGCGCGAGGGTGTGGAGGTCATCCCCGGCACGGGGCGGCTCGTCAGCGCACGGCAGGTCGCGGTGCAGCCCAACGACGGCAGCGCCGAGCGCCTCGTCGACGCTGACGTCATCTTGATCTCCACTGGTGCTACCCCCCGGGTGCTGCCCACGGCCGTCCCCGACGGCGAGCGGATCCTCAGCTGGACCCAGCTGTACGGGCTGACCGAGATGCCTGGGCGGCTCATCGTCGTCGGCTCTGGGGTCACCGGTGCGGAGTTCGCCGGTGCGTACTCGGCGTTGGGTGTCGACGTCGTGCTCGTCTCCAGCCGCAACCAGGTGCTGCCCAACCAGGACCCCGACGCCGCAGCGCTCATCGAGCGGGTGTTCACCGGGCGCGGGATGACCGTGCTGGGCAACTCCCGTGCCGACGCGGCCCACCGCACGCCCGACGGGGTCGTCGTCGAGCTTGACGGTGGGCGTACCGTCGAGGGCACCCACGCCCTCATCGCCGTCGGGTCGGTGCCCACGACCAAAGGCCTGGGGCTGGACGAAGCCGGGGTCAAGCTCACCAGCACAGGCCACATCGAGGTGGACCGGGTCTCGCGCACGTCGGTGCCTGGGGTGTACGCCGCCGGGGACTGCACCGGGGTGCTGCCGCTCGCGTCGGTCTCGGCCCAGCAAGGACGGATCGCGATGTCCCACGCCCTGGGCGACGCGGTACGTCCGTTGTCGCTGGCCGCGGTGGCCACGAACGTGTTCACCGCCCCGGAGATCGCCGCGGTCGGCCAGTCCGAGGCCGAGCTGTACGCACGCGGCCGCTCGTACTCGGTCTCGCGCCTGTCCCTGGCCCGCAACCCCCGGGCGAAGATGCTCGGCATCCACGAGGGTTTCGTGAAGATCTTCACGCACACAACCTCTGGGACGGTCCTGGGCGCCGTGATCGTCGCCCCCCGCGCCGGGGAGTACATCTACCCGTTGTCCCTGGCAGTGGCCCACGGCCTGACCGTCGACCACCTCGCCGAGGCCTCCACGGTCTACCCGTCGTTGTCCGGCACCATCGCCGAGGTCGCCCGGATGCTGCACCAGTCCGAGCCCGACGACTGACGACCCCTCAATTCACGCAAGGCCGGATGATACGTCTGGCTCGACCTTCGTGTTGGCACACAGGTTCCACACCGGGTCGGTCAGCGCGGCGGGAAAGACCGCCTCGGCCAGCCCGAGCGCGTCCGCAGCCTGGCGGTCCAGCGACTCCTCGCTCATGCCCCGAGGCTACCCTCGGATTCACCGCAGACGGCGTGCATCTTGTGATGGCCGCGCCGTAGGTTGGTGCGGTGCCGTCAGAACTCGCCGCGCAGGTGGCTGCGTGGATCGCCGACGATCCTGACCCTGCCACGGCGGCCGAGCTGGCCGGGTTGCTCGCGGCCTGGCGTGACGGGGACGACGAGGCGCGGGCCGAGCTGGCGGACCGGTTCGCCGGGCCCTTGGAGTTCGGCACGGCGGGGTTGCGGGGGGCGCTGGGGGGTGGTCCTGGGCGGATGAACCGGGCGGTGGTCATCCGGACCGCGGCGGGGCTGGGGACGTACCTGCACGCCGGGCTGGACGCGCCGGCGCGGGTGGTCGTCGGGTACGACGCACGGCACGGGTCGCACACGTTCGCGCTGGACACCGCCGCGGTGCTCACCGCCGCGGGGGCGCAGGTGCTCGTGCTGCCTGGGGCGCTGCCGACCCCGGTGCTCGCCTTCGCGGTGCGCCACACCGACGCCGACGCGGGGGTCATGGTCACCGCCTCGCACAACCGGGCGTCCGACAACGGGTACAAGGTGTACCTCGGCGGACCGATGACCACCGACGCCGGACGCGGGGTGCAGATCGTCCCCCCGGCCGACGAGCGCATCGCCGCGGCCACCGCCGCGGTTCGGTCGGTGGCGTCGGTCCCCCGGGCCGCAGCGGGGTGGACCGTCCTGGGCCCGGCGATCGTCGAGGCGTACCAGGCCGCACTGAGGGACGAGCTTCGCGGCGAAGGACGAGCTTCTGCGTCCGTCCCTCACCGCGAAGCTCGTCCCTCACACCTGCGGATCGTCCTGACGGCCATGCACGGGGTCGGCGGTGGGCTGGGGACGGCGGTGCTGCGGGACGCTGGCTTCACCGACCTGCACCTGGTCGACGCCCAGGCGCGCCCCGACCCGGACTTTCCCACCGTCGTCTTCCCCAACCCCGAAGAACCCGGAGCCCTGGACCTTGCGTATGCCCTGGCCAGCACCGTCCACGCCGACCTCGTCCTCGCCTTGGACCCCGACGCCGACCGTTGCGCGGTCGCCGTCCCCGACGGACCCGGCTGGCGCCGCCTCCACGGCGACGAGACCGGTGCCCTGCTCGGTGCCGACACCGCCGACCGGTGTGGACCCGACGGCGTCCTGGCGTGCTCGGTCGTCTCCTCGCGCCTGCTGGAGCAGATCGCGACGCGTGCCGGGCTGGGGTTCGCCCAGACCCTCACGGGCTTCAAGTGGATCGCGCGGGTGCCCCACCTGGTGTTCGGGTACGAGGAGGCCCTGGGGTACTGCGTCGCCCCGCAGATCGTCCGTGACAAGGACGGGATCGCTGCGGCCGTGCTGGTCGCCACCCTGGCAGCCCGCCTCAAGGCCACCGGACGCACCCTGCTCGACCGGCTCGACGACCTGGCGCGGGCCCACGGGCTGTACCTCACCGACCAGCTGACGGTGCCGCTGGCAGACCCGGCCCAGATCACCGCGCTGGTCGAGCAGGTGCGCACCGCCGGTCCGGCGGCGCTCGCGGGGTCGCCGGTCGTGGCGACCACCGACCTGGCCCAAGGCACCGCGACCCTGCCGCCCACTGATGGTGTCGTCCTGCGCTGCGCCGACGACACCCGGGTGGTCGTGCGCCCCTCAGGCACCGAACCCAAGCTCAAGTGCTACCTCGAGGTCGTCCACCCGGTGCCCACCGGCACCAACATGCCCGCGCTACGCGCCACCGCCCGCGCCCACCTCGCCCACGTCGCCGCCGACCTACGCACGGCCTTGGGCCTGGACACGCGAGATGCGACCTGAGACACCAGATGCGACGTCCGGACGTCGCATCTGGTGTCTCAGGTCGCATCTCGCGTCCAGGCAGGCGATACCGAACCGTCGGCTACTGGGCGAGGGCTGAGTCCAGTGGCTGGCCCAGGGCGGCAGCCCACACGACGCGGGACGTGGGCAGGCCGTCGAGCCAGGCCACCGGGCGGCCCAGGGCCAAGACTGTGCCGGGGGCGCTGGTGTCGGCCAGGGCCCGTACGGCGAGGGCGTCGATGGGGTGCTGGGACCCGACCTGGTCGAGCCAGCGGGCAGCATCGCCTGGTTTGGTCCGTGCGTCGACGACGGCCCACAGCTGGGTCGGACGGGCCGCGAACGCCATCTCGGCGGCTTCGGCACGGGCGTCAGTGTCACCATCGGCAGGGATGAGCACCAACCACGCGTGGCGGGCCATCGGGGCCCGCGACCGCCACGCCGACAGTGACGGCACCGACGCGACCCGGGTGGGCCGGTCGGGGCCGAACGCTGACGGGTCGTACCGCATGGCGTTGCCGACGTGGACGACGTCCGAGGGTGCCAGACGCATCCGTTCAGCGAGGAGCGGTTCGAGCGCGGCGAGGTCGCTGGCGTTGCCGATGACGGCAAGCACCTCGCCTGGGCGCCGCGGAGCGGGGGCGGCCACGGGGATCTGGTCGAGCACAGCGGCAAGCGTCAGCGGCGTCACGGCGAGCAGCGCCGCAGGCACCCCGATCTCAGCAAGAGCCGAACGCAGCGCCGACCCTGACGCCGCCGGCTGCGGGGCAACCTCGTGTGCCGCAGCAGAACCGTCTGCCACCGGTGCAGGTGACGCTGGTACGGGGGCAACCGCGCGCGGTGCCGGCGGTTCGAGCGCCGCTGCGACAGGCACACCACGCGACGGGGTCGCGTCGGTGTCCACCGGCGTCGGGCCAGCCTGCGCGGGCAGGTCCTGCGCCGCAGGCGACGGACTGCTGCTCAGCGCCTGGGCTGGGAGGCCCTCGTCGGCCAGCGCCCGCACCTGGTCGAGCACGGTGGCGAACTGGGCCCCGCCGGTCGCCGCCCGCGGGGTGGCTGCTTTGGCGGCGGCCCGCGGGGCGGCGACGATCTCTTCGCGGGCCTGCACGGGGCTCGGGGCGGCGTCGGGCACCTCAGGTGTGGTGTCGGCGGCGTCGGCGGCGGCGAGCAGGTCGTCCATCGACGATGGGGGCGGGGGCGGGGGCCGGTGGGGACGCAGCGGACGGGTCGGGGCCGGGGGCCGGGCGGGGGGCACCTCGACGGTCAGCTCGTACTTCTCCTTGGCGAAGAACCCGGCGAACCCGCCTTGGCGGATCCGTTCGGCGTGGACGATCTTCGCCGTGGGCCCGAACTCGGCCCGCACGTACTCCATGAGCTCGGGCAGGTCAGCGCCCTCAAGCAGCAATCGCTCGGCCACCGCTCACCACCCCAGCCGTCTCGACGGTGACCCCAGCACCTGTCACCTCTGGATAGGACAGCACCGCCAGGCGGGGTAGCGCAAGGGCAACGAGCTGGTGCAAGGCGGGGCGGATCGCTGGTGCGCATGTGAGCACGACGGGCCTGCCCGAGGCTTCGGCTTTGGTCACCGCGTGCTGGAGCTGGGCGAGCATCTGCTCCATGATCGACGGGTCGACCATGAGCTGGGTGCCCCCGTCAGCAGGCCGCAGCCCTTCGAGCAAGGTCT
>WRCL01000161.1 GCA_009783975.1 Micrococcales bacterium | reverse complement strand
TACTGTCCGTGGCCGCCGGACTGCTTCTTCACCTTGCCTTCAGCGGTCGCGAGCTTGCCGATGGTCTCCTTGTACCCGATCGGCACTGCCGAGGTCGTCACGTGGACGGTGAACACCCTGGCGAGGCGTTCGAGCGCGACTGCCAGGTGGGTGTCGCCCAGCCCGCGCAGCACGGTGCGGTCACCGGCACGGTCGACGGTCAAGGTCCGGTCTTCGGCGACCAGACGCGCCAGGGCCGCTGACAGCCGGTCGTCGTCGGACTGGGTGACCGGTTCCAGCGACGCGCCATACACACCCTGGCGCACCGGCAGCGGCTGGGCGCGCAGGTCTTTGCCAGCCCCGCCCTTGGGGGACAGCAGCGACCCGGCGGGGGTGTTGGTGAGCTTGGCCGCAGCAACGACCTGCCCGGGCACTGCCGAGGTCACAGGAAGGTGCTCTTTGCCCTTGAGCCGGAACAGCCCGGGCAGGCGCTCCTCGGCGTGGGTCGTCTGGTTGACGAGCCGGTCGCCAGGTTTGAGCGTGCCTGACAGCACCCGCAGCAACGTCACCTGGCCGACGAACGGGTCAGCCATCGTGCGGAACGCGTGGACGAGGGTCGGGCCAGACGGGTCCGGACCGACCTCGACCTGGGCGTCACCAGCAAGGACGGTGGCGTTGCGGTCGGCGATCGACGGGCTCAGCTCGCAGATGAGGTCAGCGAGGCGGTCGACGCCGACCCCAGTGGTGCCCGAGACGGCCACTACCGGTGTGGCGTGGGCGGCGCCGACCTCGCGCGCCAAGGTGCGCCCGAGCTCTTCGGTCGAGGGGACCTCACCAGACAGGTACTGCTCGAGCTGGTCGTCGTCGTGCGAGACGATCTCTTCGACGACCTGCTCATGGCGTTCGTGGGCCTCGTCGCCGATCGAGTCGGGCAGCTCGGTGCGGCTCGCGCCGCCTTTGGCGTCGTAGGTGACCGCGTCCTGGGCGATGAGGTCGGCCAGCGCCGTGAACCCGTCCTCTTCGCCGACGGGCAGCTCCAGCGGGACCAGGTGCGCGTCGGGGAACGCTGAGCGCAGGTCGTCGAGCACCCGGCGGAAATCGGCCCGCTGCTTGTCTTCTTTGGTCACCACGACCATCGTCGGCACGCCGGTGGCTGTCGCTGCTTCCATCGCCAGGTAGGTCCCGGTCTGCACCCCTTCGACCGCGCTGACCACGACGAGCGCGACGTCAGCGGCGGCGAGCGCGTCGTCGACCACCCCGACGAAATCCAGGTACCCAGGGGTGTCGAGGAACGTCAGGTCGTAGACCTGCTTGTCAGCGGCGGTCCACGTGATCGGCACCACCCCGAGGTTGAGCGAGATCTGGCGGCTGATCTCTTCAGGTTCGTGGTCGGACAGCGTCGAACCGTCCTCGACGGTGCCAGCCCGGGTCGTCAGGCCCGCGCGCAGAGCCAGCGCCTCGACCAGCGTCGTCTTCCCGGCGTCACCAGCGCCGAGCACTGCCACGGTCCGGGTACGTGCGGTCGTTGTCTGGTCCATCACTGGCCTCTCTGGGTACGCCCGGCGCGGGTTGGCCCTAACCCTAGTAAATACAGCCGCTGCGCGTCAGGACGAGCGTCCCTGGCGTGGTGCGGTCAGAAGACCGCGAGGATGTCGACGACGAACACGAGCGTCGAACCTGGCGGGATCTGGCCTTTGTCCTTGTCTTCGTACGCCAGGGCCGGTGGGATGACCAGCAGGACCCGTGAGCCGGCGCTCTGCCCGACCAGCCCTTGGTCCCAGCCGGCGATGACCTGGTCTGCGCCGAGGGTGAGCGTGAACGGCTCGCGCGCCCACGAGGAGTCGAACGCGGTGCCGTCCCACAACCAGCCGCTGTAGTGCACCTTGATCGTGTCACCGGCCTTGGCCGGCGGGCGGTCAGAGGCGAGCAGCGGCTGGACGACGAGGTTCGACGGCGGTGTGCCCGAGGCGCTCATCGACGTGGGCACCCCAGCGTCGTCGACGCTGATCGTCGGCAGCCCGGGCACCGGCGGCACCGGTGTGCCATCAGCCTGGGTGAGCACGACGTCGGTGATGACCAGCAGCAGCACGTCGCAGTCGGTGGCGTTCGGCAGGGCGAAGAGCACCTGGGCGCCGATGTGCGCGGTGGTGAGCACAGCGTCCAGGACGGAGTTCTTGCCGACGACCAGGTCGGGGAACTGTGAGGTCCACCCGTCGTCGACGACGCTCCCGTCGGTGCACGAGACGACAAGCTCGCCGACGAGCAGCTCTTGTCCAGCCAGCAGCGCCGCGCCGTGACCGTCGGTGACCAGCCGGGCCACTGGCGTGCTCACGTAGAAGGGAACCGTGGGCAAGGTGACGAGCGGCGACTGGCCCGGACGTTCGGTGACGACGACCTTCGCCAGCGCAGCTGCGTCGTCGGGGGGTGTGTCACCTGGTTCCTGGGCGCACCCAACGACGACCAGCAGCCCGACGGTGAGGACAACAGCCTTGCGCAGCACTGGGACTCCTTGGTTCCTCGCAGGTGACGACCAGCGCCCACGGTACGCCACGCGGCGCCCGTCGGGGGTCCCGCGCGCGCGGAACCGGCAGATGCGCCATAAGGTCACAAGAGTGAGACAGTGGTCACGCAACCGTAAAGCGCTGGTTGGGCTGGCGGTCTCGGTGACCGTCCTCGTCGGCGGTGCCGCGGGCGTCTTCAAAGGTGTCCAGCATTGGTTGTCGAGCAACATCGAGCATATCGGCAACCCGTTCGCCGACCTGGACGACCGTCCAGACCCAGCGCCGAAGGTCGACGGCAAGAGCCCGATGAACCTGCTCGTGCTGGGGTCGGACTCGCGGATCTCCGCTGGTGACCCGAGCAAGTGGCAGGCCGGGGCGCAGCGCACCGACGCGATCATGCTCGTCCACCTGCCCGCAGACCGGTCCGGGGCGTACGTCATGTCGATCCCGCGTGACGCGTGGGTCGACATCCCCGGGCACGGCCAGGCGAAGATCAACGCGGCGTTCTCCTACGGTGGTGCGTCGTTGCTCATCGCGACAGTCGAAAAGCTGACGAAGGTGCGGATCGACCACTTCGTCGTCACCGACTTCGAGTCTTTCGTCGCGATGACCAACGCCCTGGGCGGGGTGCGGATGACGCTGTCGAAAGACCTCAAGGTCGGTGACACGGTCGTGCCCGCTGGTTCCCAGCAGCTGCTCACCGGTGAGCAGGCGTTGGTGTTCGTCCGCGAGCGCAAGAACCTCGCCCGTGGCGACTTCGACCGGGTGCAGCGCCAGCAGGCGTGGATCCGCGCGATGGCCGCCAAGCTCCACAACGACGGGACCCTGAGCAACCCGGTGGCCTCGACGAGGTTCTTGGCCACGGTGAGCCGGTCTGTTGCTGCTGACGACGGGTTCAACGAGTCGGTCCAGCGCGAGCTGGTCTCGCGGGTGCGCGCCCTGGGGTCAGCCGACATGGAGTTCTTCACAGTGCCGTGCTCAGGTACTGGGCGCTCAAGTGATGGGCAGTCGATCGTCGTGCTCGACCGCAAACGCTTCGACCCGCTCATGGCGGCGGTGGCGACCGGCAACCTCGAGGCCTATGTTGCCGCGCACGCCGCTGACCTGGACGTGCTGCCTCCAGTGGTGCGCTGAGCCTGGATCCGCCGGGGTTTCCCCGTCGCCAGCCTCACGTGGCCGGTGCGGTGGCACGGCAGGAGCGGTCACGGGTGCTCGTGTGCGGCCACAGCCATCGACCAGGCATGTGCCGCGACGTGCGGTGGCGCCGCAGCAGCGACACCCGGGTGCTCCCCGGGGCACGCTGCTGCTGGATACCGTGCTGCTACTGGATACCGTGCGCGCGCGCCCAGGCGACAGCTTCTGCGCGGGTGGACACGCCGATCTTGCGGTAGACCGACCGTACCTGCGACTTGACGGTGTTGCGCGTGACGAAAAGCCGCTGCGCTATCTCTTCGAGGGTGACGTCCTCAGCAAGCTCACCCAGGACGACCCGCTCCCTGCGGGTCAGCGCCTGGCCGAGGATGCTCGTCGGCTCACGTGTCTCGACGGTGCCCATGTTGACCTCCGGTGAAGGGTGGCGGCCCTCGCCGTCACCTGGACTTCGTGCTGGATGAGAGCAGGTCTCGTCCTGGGCATGACGCCAGTTCTCTTCGTGATTCTCCACCAGTGCACCACCGCGTAGCGCCGACAAGACGAAACCGAGTTCGCAGGTCCCTCGGAGTGTGCCCCGTGCCGGCAGAGTAGCACCGTTGGTGTCGCCCAGACGTGATCCGCGCCGGCTCGTCACACGGTCCGCCCAGCCGGCCGGCAGGGCGGTTGTTCTAGGCCAGCGCCGCGTAGGCGTCGGCGTCGAGCAGGTCACCGGCGGCGGTCACCTCGATGCGGAACAGCCACCCCGCGCCGTACGGGTCTTGGTTGACCAACGCCGGGTCGGCGACCGCCGCGTCGTTCGTCTCAGTCACCTTCCCGGCCACCGGGGAGAACAGCTCGGAGACTGACTTCGTCGACTCGATCTCCCCGATGACAGCCCCAGCTGCGACCTCGTCGCCGACCTGCGGCAGCTCGAGGTAGACGATGTCTCCCAGCGCGTCAGCGGCGACGGCGGTGATCCCCACGGTCGCCGGGCTGCCCTGGCGCAGCCACTCGTGCTCAGCGGTGTACTTCAGGTCAGCGGGAAGGTTGGCCACAGGTCTCTCCTTGGGTCACGTGGGACGACGGTAGAACGGCAGGGCGACGACGCGGACCGGTTCGGGGCGTCCGCGGACGTCGACGAACAGGTCGGTGCCTTCGGCGCAGCGTTCGGGGGTGATGTAGGCCATGGCGATGGGGTAGCCCAGGGTGGGGGAGGGCGCGCCGGAGGTGACGGTGCCGATCTGGGGGCCGTCGGCGCTGGCCAGGACGGCGTAACCGGCGCGGGCCGCGCGTTTGCCCAGGCCTTGCAGGCCGACCAGGCGCCGGGCGCCACCAGAGTGCGAACGGGACTCCAGGGGGCCGCGTCCGACGAACTCCAGCACGTTGCCGTCGGCGTCAGTCTTGTCCAGGCGCACGACGCGGCCAAGGCCCGCGTCCTGGGGGTTCGTCGTGTGGTCCAGCTCGTGGCCGTACAAGGGCATCCCGGCTTCCAGGCGCAGCGTGTCGCGGGCCGCGAGCCCAGCAGGGACCAGGCCGTGGCCGGCACCTGCGGCGAGCAGGGCGCGCCACAACGTCGCGGCCGATGCGGCGGGGACGAAGAACTCGAACCCGTCCTCGCCGGTGTACCCGGTCCGTGCCAAGACCCCGTCGGTGCCGGTCACGCGCACCGGCAGGCACGCGTAGTACTTCAACGTCGCCGGGGTCGTGTCGGTGCTGGTCACCACCAGGTCGAGGGCTTCGACGACCGCCAGGGCCGCCGGGCCCTGGACTGCGACAAGAGCGGTCCCCGCGCAGTCGTCGCCGATGCTCACCTGGAAACCGTCGGCGCGTTCACGCAGGGCCG
>WRCL01000160.1 GCA_009783975.1 Micrococcales bacterium | reverse complement strand
GGATCGTGTCCGGGCTCATCGACTACACCGCGTACGGCATAGGTCTGCTCGGCGCGTTCTCGGCCGTCGGTGCGATGGCAACAAGTGTCGACATCGACTACAAGATGGGCGCTGCGCTGTCGTTGGCGCTGGTCGTGACGATGCTCATCGTCGTGCCGGTCGTCGTGGAGACCCTCAGCCGCGGGCGCTCGCTCGGGCGTCTGGCCTTGGGCCTGCGGATCGTGCGCGACGACGGCGGCGTCATCACCGTGCGCCACACGATGATCCGCACCCTGCTCGCTTTCGTCGAGGTCTGGGCGCTGTTCACGATCCCTGCGGTCCTGGCCTCCCTGCTCTCCCCGCGGGGCAAACGCCTGGGCGACATGGTGGCCGGGACCTACGCGGCACGCACCCGCGGTGGTCCACGCGACCGGCTGGTCATCGTCATGCCACCGCACCTGGTCCGGTGGGCCTCACGTTCGGACGTCGCGCGGCTGCCTGACCCGTTGGCGTTGTCGGTACGCCAGTTCCTGGGCCGGACCTCGGCGATGCACCCTGCCTCACGCACACGTCTGGGCACCGAGCTGACCGAGCAGGTCCAGCAGTACGTCCGACCGCTGCCCCCGGCAGGTACCCACCCGGAGGACTTCCTCGTGGCTGTGCTCGCCGAACGGCGCGAACGAGAACGGCTCACCGAGTGGAACCGGGTCGGACGCACCCGCACCGAGTCGGCAGGTCTGGCGCGGCTGCCGTACGGGGTCCCTGACGCCCCAGTGTGATCCCGGGGTAAAATCAACCCAAACTGGACACCCGTTTTGGATCCAGGGCCGTCGTCCGGGGTTTACCGTTGGAACACTGTGCCGCACCGCCGACAACGGTGCTCGGTGCACGTTCGGCCGGTCGCAGGCAGACGCGCCGGTTCTGGCACACGGAAGGAGCTCTGGTGAGCTGGCTGACCGCCCTGTTCGGCACCAAGACGGCCGACCCGCCCAAAGATGTGGACTTCGCGGCGGCGCCGATGCCTGGGTTGCTGCGTGACGACGGCGTCGCGGCGTTGACCAACGAGATCGCCGTGGCACGGCCGGCCCAGGACGAGTCATCGGTTGCCGCCGCCCTGGACGCCCTTGTCGACCAGACGATGGCCGACTACGTCACGCTCACGCTCACCGCCGGTCCGGTGCACCTGTGGTCGAGCAAGGTCGGCGGCACGCCCTACGCCCAAGGCGGGGCTCACTTCCCTCGTGGTCGAGGCACGTTCGAGGGCCAGCGTATGCACCTGCTCGCCCAGCTGAACTTCGACGAGCTGCCTGCCCTGCCGGGGATGCCCACGACCGGGCTGCTGCAGTTCTTCGTCGTCGCCGACGAACGTGTCACCCAGGTCTACGGCGCCGACCTCGCGCACCCGACGTCGTCAGACGGGTTCCGGGTCGTCTACCACAAGCGGATCATCAAAGACGCCTCGCTGCTCGCCAAGGTCCCCCCCGACCCGCGGGCTGAACCGTTCTTGCCGGTCGCCGGCGAGTGCGCCCTCACCGGCCAGATCGCCAGCCACGCGATGTCAGCGACCGACTACCGGTTCGACGAGCGCCTGACCGCGCTGGTCCGCTCAACCCTGCACAGCGACGACGTCCCGCAGTGGGCGTGCGCAGCAGCCGCACGGCGCTGCGGCACCCCGAACGGCCACCAGGTCGGCGGGTATCCCGGCCTCTCACCCAACCTCGACCCCCGCGAACACTTCCCTGGCCACACGACGCTGCTGTTCCAGCTCGGCTCGGACTGCCTTGGCGACGTCGACATCGCATGGGGCGACGGCGGGGTCGGTGCGTTCTTCATCGCCCCTGACCGTCTGGCGGCCTGCGACTTCTCCGACGTGCTGTACACCTGGGGCTGAGCGACGATCTGCCCGGCTGTGCGTCTGTGCTGCTCCCAGAACACCACGTGCGGTGTGCGGCGTTGTCGCCCCTGTCCAGCGAGGCTCCTCGGCCGCCTGGCGGCGCACCCACCAGGCACCACATCGCACGCACGTCGTGCTCTGGGAACACCACGACCGGAGTGCCTGGCGCACCCGGGGGTGAGGCTGGGTTAGTTTGGGCCGGTGCGTATCGCGGTCTGTCCTGGGTCGTTCGACCCGATCACCAACGGGCACGTCGACATCGTGCGCCGGGCGTTGAGCATGTTCGACGAGGTGGTTGTCGCCGTGGCGACCAACGCGACCAAAGCGCCGTTGCTCGACGCCGGTCAGCGTGTCGCGCTCGCGCGGCTGGCGGTCGCCGGCCTGCCGGGGGCCCGGGCCGAGCTCGTCCCAGGGCTGCTCGCCGGTTTTGTGCGCCAGGTTGGGGCGTGCGCGGTGGTCAAAGGGATCCGGGGGGCGTCGGACGTCGACGCTGAGGTGCCGATGGCGTTGATGAACCGGCACCTGTCAGGGGTGGAGACAGTGTTCGTCGCCGGGGACCAGTCGATGGCGCATATCGCGTCGTCTATGGTCAAGGATGTCGCACGCCACGGCGGGGACATCGACGACCTGGTCCCCGCCGGCGTCGCCCAGGTGGTGCGCGAGGTGCTCGCAGCCGAACGAAGGAGAACGTCATGACAACCGACGCCGACCGGCGCACCGAAGGCGTCGAAGGTGTGCTCGACGCGATCACTGACACGGTGGCCAGTGCGCGGTCGGTGCCGATGTCGGCGTCAGTGCTCGTCAACCGTGCCGAGCTGCTCGAGCTTGTCGACCAGGTGCGTGAGGTGCTGCCAGGCCAGCTCGCCGAGGCTGACACGGTCCTGGCCTCGGCTGACGCCCAGCGGGCTGGCGCACGTGCGGAGGCTGATGCGATTGTCTCTGGCGCCCGCGCCGAGGCCCAACGCACCGTCGCCGACGCGCTCGCCGAGGCGGAGCACACAGTGGCCGACGCCCAGCAGGACGCTGAACGTACCGTGAGCGACGCCCACGCCCAGGCTGAGGCGACCCTCGCCGACGCACGTGCCCGTGCCGACGAGATGGTCTTGGCCCAGCAGGTCGTCATCGACGCCGACGAGCATGCCGCACGGATCGTACGCAAGGCCGAGGGTGAGGCGACCAGGCTGCGCCGTGAGGCCGACGACTACTGCGAACGGACGCTGGCCGACCTTGAGATCGACCTTGGCAACGCCCTGACCCAGGTGCAGGCCGGACGCACGAGGCTGGCTGGGCGCCTGGGCGAGTAGCCCGCCAGGTTATTGATCAGCGAGCCCTTAGGTGACATCGTCGGCGGCGGGCCAGTCGGCGCCGCGCGGGACGACGCGCACCGGCCACGGACGTACTGCGGTGTGCGGGTCTTGCGCCTGGGACCACGTCGTGTGCGGTGCAGGCGCGTCCCCAGCCGACGAGCGCGCGGTTGTCGCGTCGGTCTCGAGCTGTTGCGATGCCATGGTTATCGCCTTCGTGTCTCCCCCGAACCGGGCACTGTGCCCGGGCCCCCTGTGGTTTAGGGGTATGAACTCACCCTATCCCGTGCGCCAGGAGGCGTCAAGGGGCCTAAACTACCCGCGTGCCTCAGCCTGACGAGTTCGCCGCAGTGCGACGCGACCCCGACCCGGTGAGCAGGGCCCGCCGAGCCACCGAGCTGCTGTCGGCCTACCAGCAAAGGTCCACCGAGCTGGCGCGGCTGCGGCGCGCAGCGGTCGAAGAGGCCCACGCGGCAGGGATGGCCTACGTGCATATCGCCGAGCAGATCGGCCTGACCAAGGGCCGGATCACCCAGATCCGCGCCACAGCCCCAGGTCCTGAGCGGGCCCTGTTCGGCGTCGGGCCGGTGACCGTCGTCGTGCCCTACCGGCACCACAACGGCGACGACCGGCTGCTGCTGGCCGCAGAAGACGTCGCCGCAGCCGAACGGGCGACCCGTTTGCTCGACAGCCTCGGGTTCACCACCACCGCGTTCCAGGTCGAACCTGCCACGACGACCCTGCCTGACGGGGACCTGTTCGTCGTGTGCGGGCCCAAGTCCGCCCCGGCCGCTGCCGGGCTCATCGACGACGACCCGCTGCTGGGCGTCGACGACGACGGGCACCGCTGGCACATCACTGACCGTGCCACCGGCACGAGGTTGCCCTCGCCGATGGACGCCGAGCACCCCACCGCCAGCGACGTCGCGTACGTCTCGCGCCGCGTCAACGCTGACCGTGTCATCACCCATGTCGCTGGGCTGCACGCCATCGGGTCGCTCGGGGCTGTGCAGCACCTGGCCGACCATGCTGGTGGCATCTACGCCGCGACCGGTGACGACTCGTTCTCCCTGGTTGTGACGAGCACCTACGACGGGCTGGAGATCACCAGCACGACAAGCACCTACGGACCCCAGCGCTGGCCCGCACGGTGAACGTCACCTGGGCGACGCTGCCGGGGACAGCACAGTCCCAGGACAGGGTGTTCGTCACCACGAACGCCGTGGTTGTCCTCGACGGCGCGTCCGTGTGCGACCCGGTCCCGACGTCGCAGTACGTCGACGGCCTTGGCGCGGACCTCGTCGCCGGCCTCACCAACGCCCCGCACGCCGACCTCACGCCCGTGCTCGCGGACGCGATCGCCCAGACTGCTGCACGGATGGGCCTGCGCCCGGGGGCCTCACCGTCGAGCACCGTCGCGATCGCCCGCACGACCGACGACGGCGCCGTGGACCTGCTCGTGCTCGGCGACTCCCAGATCGTCACACCCACCCGCACGTACCGTGACACCCGGATCCACCAGGTCGCCGTGTCGCACCGCGCCGCGTACCGCGACCGTCTGGCCGCCGGGCACGGGTACGACGAGGCGCACCAGCTGCTGCTGCGCGCGCTCCAGGTCGAGGAAGCCCGCCACCGCAACACCGCTGACGGTTTCTGGATCGCCGAGGCGGACCCCGCCGCCGCGGCCCACGCCGTCACTGCGCGCCTGGCTCACTTCTCGTGGCTGGTGCTGGCCACTGACGGCGCCTACTGCCCGATGCAGCACCTGCACCGCGACAACTGGCCGAGCCTTGTTGGCGCCACGAGCGACGACCTCACCGCAGTCCTCGTCGAGCTCGCCCGCTGGGAGGCCGACGACGACCCGGCCGGCCGCGCCCGGCCCCGCGCCAAGCTCCACGACGACAAGACCCTCGCCGTCGTCACCGCGCGGTGATCTTCAGGTCGGTGCCGGTCCGGCGGAACCGGTGCTGACGAATCGACGTGCCCGATTTTCCGCAGTGGTGGCAACAGGGGACATGTGCTGGCACCGGCACAATCTGCGTCCAGTTCGGAGTCTTTGCGCTCTGGACGGGCCTGTGGAGAGCGGGAGAACACTGGATCGTGGGCCTGCGCGGCTTTGCGACAACACGCCGGGACGCCGTCACGAAAATCTTCACACATTCCTTCGAAAAATAGTTGTGCTGCGGGGCGGACCTGTGTATCATTGAACCAGGAAGAACGACGGGGCCCAACAGACAGGGGGTGCACAGTGCTATTGCCAAGAACAACGTCTGCGAGCACTGTG
>WRCL01000159.1 GCA_009783975.1 Micrococcales bacterium | reverse complement strand
CGTCCGGGTATCCGTAGTCGGTTGTGACTGTGCGGAAGAGACGGTCTTCGAACCACTGGTAGTCATTGAGACGCCACACGGTGTGCTTGGCGTTGAACCACTGGACCCGCACACCCGCCTTGTAGGCCAGGCCCATCACCCACATCGCCCGCACCGCGCCGTCGGACTCGCGACGCTTCACCACCCGCACGACCTCCAGCGTGTGCGCAGCAAACGCCTCGCGCGCCTCGTCCTCGTCCAACCACCGGTGCCCGTACAGAGGCCGGCCGGTTCCGGCATTCCAACTCGTGGTGTACGCGTACTCGATCACGGCACTCCCTCTTCTAGCCGATAGATATTACCATCGACGTCACGGATTGTCACCCTGCTCTCCGCGGCGTGTCTGAGGATGGACTCGGGCACCGGCTGACGTTGTACCGGAACCTCGAGAACGAGGTTCCCGTCGAGCGCACGCCCTATTGCTCCCGGATAGCCTGCTAGTTGAGACCTGGTCGTCGGAACGTCGGCAATAGTGATTCCTGGCCTGTTCGGCCCGTAGAGACGAACGGCTTCGTTGATGTACTCCCGGGCGGTCGACTCGGCGATCTCAGCGAGCTGTGTTCGTTTCCTGGAGACGATCTCCCGACCCGGGATGTAGGAGTCCACGACTGCCCACCGCGGGTTCCCGTTGGCGTTCAGCAGGGGCACGCCAGTGTTGGGGTCGGTGAGGTCGAGCCGGATCTCGTTCGCGGGGTACCTGTGGTAGTTCTCCCAGTTGAAGATCGAGCCTTCCCAGCGACCGATCCTCCAGTACTCTGGATCAGGCTTGGCGAACTCGTCGCTGATCATCCTTTCGTATGTCGCGATAGCCTCTCGGGCCTCCGGTGGCAGGTGTGACCGATCGACCGCAGTTGGTGTATCCGGACCGTCGGACGCCCCGCCGCGTCCGGCTGTGGTGCCACTGTCGCCACGCTCCGTTCCCGCCGACATCTCCCGACCCGGGTCTTCGGGCAGGCCATTCCCGCCTCGGCCAGCCCCGTCAGTCCCAGCTCCTCCCCGGCCCGCCCCGTTGCCGGGAGACCCACGGCCACCTGAGCCACCACCAGCGTCGCTGGTTGGCCCACGCCCGCCCAGCGCCTCACCGCCACTGTTGGTACGTGCCGGGCCCGGGTTGCCGCCGGTGCCGGGGCGGTTCAGCGACGCTTGCGGAGAACCGGCGACCGCAGCGACCTCGTCGGCGCGGGCGCCGACGAGGGCCGGGTCACGGGCCTGGTCCCCAGGCCGGCGGGGGCGGTTGTCCGCCGGGGCCTGGCGGGGCGGTTCTTGGTACAGCACCGAGTCTTTGGCCGCCGGGTCGTTCAGGCTCCGCCCGGCGGGGTTGGGCACCTCCGGGGCGTGCGGGGTGAGCGCCCCGGGTGTTGCGAACGACTCAGCCACCGGCACGTGGGGGACCCTGGTGCCCGCGGCCCACCCGTCATGTACCGCAGCCACCGCCGCGGTCCATCCGTCGGGCAGTGCCCGGAACCCGCGCGCAAGGGCCGCAGCACCATGGACCGCGTACGAGCCGGTGGGGGTGACCGCCTCGGCGACCACCCGCATGACCGCTCCGGCCTTGCCGACTCTCGCGGCGCCGGCCGCGGTCTCCGCGCCAACAGCCCCAACCTCCGCAAACCTCGCCCCAGCACCAGCGCCCTTGGCTCCCGCACCCACGCCCTTGACCGGCAGAAGCAACGCCGCGACATTGACCCCGACCCGGCCAGCAGTACCGAACGGGTCCTCACGCCAGGTCCAGCCCTTCTCCGGGTCCCACCCGGCCATCGTCTTCTCGGTGTCGCGGACCACCAGCAGACGATCCTCGGACCACGCCCCAAAGCTGCCGGTCGGCACACCCCAGTGGTGCAGGAGCCCAGGTACCGCCAGCACCGGCAGCACCGCGACCAGCGTCGAGCCGGTCACGTTGAGCATTCCCTTCCACGACGCGCCAGCCAGGTGCCCGTCCCACCACTTGTCCGTCTCGACGTTGTACCCAATCAGTCCGCCCCACGACTGGACCTCGCGCCACGCACCTGTGGCAAGCTGCAGGTGCGGCAGGTCGCCGTACGTGGTCAGCTCACGTGGTGCACCCCAACCCTGCTCGGCGTTGTATGCCTCAAGGTCTTCCAGCCGCGAGACACCGATGCCCGGCCCGCCGAACACCGTGGCAGCTGTCGCGTAGGCGATCCATGCCCCCACCTCGGGCAGCACCTGGGCCACCCGGGTGGCGAAAGCGCGGGCCGCAGCCTGCAAGTCCTGCTCGACCTGCGCGATGCGGCGCACCAGGGACGAGTTCTCAGAAATCATGCCCTCGTCCTGGTGCCACTCTCCGATCAGCGGGCCGTCGACCGCCCTCTGGCGGAACCACAGCACGTCCGACTCCAGCGTTTGCAGGCGATCGGCGATGTCCATCAGGTCGTCGGCGTACACGTCGAGCGCTCGTTTCACCCCCGCGGTACCTTCCGCGACCTCATCAGCGTTGGTCACAGCCGGGGCGACAAGACCCAGAACCCGGTCCGTCTCAGGGGCCTGGTACACCTGCGACAACCCTGCCCACAACCCCGCAGAGTGCTGGACCGCCTCGTCCACGCTGGTCCCCAACGTCTCCAGGTACACACCCAGCCCCCTGATCGGGCCGTCTTGGCCCGCGCCATAGAACAAGGAACCGAACGACGGTTGGAACCCCGTCATGTCCACCAAGCTGGTCGTGTCGCCCACCGTCACACCTCACAAGCCCTCGAAGAACGAGAAGTCGTTGGTATCGCCGGCCTTGACCGCCTCGGTGATCATCACCTCAGCCATCTCGCGGTTGGCGGTTCCGTAGGTGGCCACCGCCTGGCTCACCCCGACCGTGGCAGCAGCGAGCACGCGCGCGGCTTTGCCAGCCCTGAACGCGAGCCCGACCAACGCGATGTCCAGCGCGCCAGCCATCGTCGCATGCCACGGCGACCCCCACGAGGTGTTCCTGTAGTCCTCGACCTGTGGGACGTTCTTCAGATCGCTTGCGCAGGTGCTGACCACATCTACCTGCTCAACAACCCCGTCGACCACCCGGGACACCTCACCGGGGTTCAGTCGCCACCCCTGGCCGCTGACCCACGACACCGGCCTCACCTGCGTAGCGCCGGCCCCTGTACGCACACCAGCAGCACCGGGCCCACCGACGGCGGACACGGGCGTGCCACCAGGGGCGGCGGTCCCGTGCACACCTGGGGACGCCGGACTGTCGGCTGGCCCTGCCGCACCAAAGCCTGAGCCCCCACCTGGAGGTCCAGCATCGTGACCGTGCGCAGCAGCCCCGTCGCGCGTACCAGTCCCGTCAGGGTGCCTGTGACCCGTCGGGCTGTCCACCAGCTGGCCAGGCTCGGACGCCGACACCAACGAGCCATCCTCGGCGCCAGAACTTGCGTGTTGCCCGCCGGGGGATGGGGCACCAGAGGAGGCGCCACCAGCGAACCCGGCCCACTCGCCCTCAGCACGACCAGGCTGATCGGCCACCTGCGCCGGGCCGCCGGCACCGGCGGTGTCAACCTGGCCGACCACTGGCTCGGATGGGCCCGCAACAACACCAGCCGCACTGTCCGCACCGGTCGGGTCCCCCCATGCTGAGGCTGCGTCGGGCATCCCGCCCGTGGCAGCCCCTTGTTCCCCAGCGCCAGCCTCTGGGGTCGTCGGGGGAGCCTCACCCCCATCTGCGTGCCCATGGCCGGTGTGCCCGTCGTCGCCCTCGCCTCTGTGCCCATGGCCTGTGTGCCCGTGGCTGGCGTGCCCGTCGTGTCCGTGGCCTGTGTGCCTGTCGTGCCCATGACCTGAACCTTCGTGCCCATGCCCCAAGTGCTGCGCGTCGTCGCTTTGGGGCACATGCCCGTCGTGCGCGTGCCTGCCCAGCTTCGCAGCGTCGATCGGAGCAGAACCATCAGTCGCGAACTTCATCTGTCTCCCGCTCTCCCTTGCGTCATACCCTCGGTGCGGCGCGGCCGCCGACTGTCTCGGCAACTGCATAGGCCATGGCCCACCCTTCGGTCGCGTCCCCGTATGGGGTGGTCATGTCGGCCCACCAGCAGTAGTCACCGGTTCCCCCAGCCACTGCGCGGTCGGCGTCCATTCGCACCTCGATCCGCTGGGCTGCGAACAACGACAGCACCACGTCACCGTGCTCGTCGACCCACTGCAGCACCCGCCCGTCATCCACGTCTAGCAGCGCCGCACCAGGCGCCAGCCGTTCGACTGCCGAAGCAACCAGCTCCGCAGTTGGCTCGACGTCGCACAGCAACACCATCTCGGTCGGCATCAACGGGCTCCTCTCGTGCCTGTGAGCGCGTCGCCCACCCCAGCGTCGAGGTAGAACTGCACCACCTTGTCCAACCGGCGCACCGGGTCACCCTCGCCGAAAACGACCAGCAACGACGGCACCTGGGCACGGCCCACCACCCGCGCGCCATACAGGTCCACCATCTTGGCCACGTCCACGCCCAGGTCACGCACCATCGTCGGGCCGAGCACCACCGCCACCGGCACCTCGGGCACCCGGGCCCTGGGAGAGTGCACCAACCCCGCAGCGTCGTGGTCGTAGTCTGCGACCGCGACCGACGCGAACGTCAGGTTGTGCTGACCAACAACGAGCTCGCCCACCTTGGTCGCCAGTGCCGCCAGGTCTGCGTCAGCGCTCACCGGCACGCCCCCGAGTGTGTGCTCGGACACACCCGCGCCGGTCCGCGAGGCCTGGACCTCGCAGAACGCACCATCGGTGCCGCCGGCACGGACCGTCGGGGAGTCTGGCATCCCGCGACGGACCACCGTGGTGACCGCGTCGATGTCCCAACCTGCGAGCAGCGGCTCGCGGGTTGACCAGCACTGCCACGACGTGCCCAGCAGTGCGCCAACCTGCTCGGCCACCATGCCCACCTTCGTCGAACTGCCCACGATCTGGTGGGTACGGACGTCGAACGTCACTACCTGCACCGCTGAGCCTGACGGGTCGGCGAACCCAGCCAGACGGTCACGGTGCACATCGTCGCCATCAGTATCTGGTCGTTCCCACAGCTCGACGGGACTACCCACCTGGGACCCGGTGAAAGCGTCATAGGTCGCGCAGTCGCGGGCCTGCACGGCCCAGACCCCGCCAGCACGGGCCATGACCGACGACACGAACGGCGAGACCCGGGCGTCGGTCCTGGTCACCAGCACCGGCCGGACCTGGCGCACCGCTGCCTCGCCGACGAACGAGGCGAACGGCTCGGTGAACCGCACAGTCAGCGACGGCGTGGCGAACACCACGTACCGCTCGTCGAAGTCGTCGACGGCTGGGTGCCAGCCGACCGGGCAGTCCTGCGCGGGTTCAGCGCGGTCCGCCTCCACCAACGTGTCCATGTCAGTCGGGGATGGCTGCGGCTGCCTGGGACAGCGCCCGGTGCGCGATGTCGTCGTTGGTCGCCAACGACCCACGGATCG
>WRCL01000158.1 GCA_009783975.1 Micrococcales bacterium | reverse complement strand
GTCAACCTGCTCAACCTCGGTGAACCGTCCTTCGAACGCGCAGACAGTCTCGGTCCCGTTGGGGTACTCGGCCCCAGCAGGAGTGGTGTCCAGCGAACGGAAAGAACCGGAGAACCGGCCCTTCTTGTCGATGAGGAGGCTGGTCGACCAGGTGGCACTGTCACCGGCGGCGAACGTCATGGGGAACTCGGCGAAGGCGTCGTCGGCAGCTGTGCGCTCAGTCGGGGTCGCCGTCACCGGTGGGGCCGACGACGTGTTCTCGGCCGCTGGCGACCCTCCGCACCCGCCAAGCAGCGCGAACGTGACGACTGCTGCGCCGGCCGCACGGCGCGTGGCCCACCACCGCGGACCGGTCGCCGCCCCCCCGGGCGTCGACGGCCGCTGAGGCGGCAGCCTCAAGACCTGCTTGCTCATCGTGGACCGTTCTGTGTTGTCGTTACGCGTTCGTCTCGGTCAGTGGCCCGTCAACGACGTGCCGAGAGCAGCAGTCGTGCCTGTTCGCCGGGGGGCTGGTCTTGCCCGGACTGCACAGACCGTGCTGGGACCGAAGTTAGCACAGGAGCAGGGCCAGATCTCCATGCCTTCGGCCCCGATTGACCCGTCCAGCCCGATGTTTCCGCCACCTGGCCGAACCGACGGCCACTGGACGTCCAATAAACAGCCAAGAACCGCGGCGGACCAACGCGGCGGGGCCGTCGTCGCCGTCTCGTACGTGTGACCAGCGCGACCGTACCGCCGCGGACGACGTCCGCCCCGCACCACCACCTCCGTGACGACCGGCCCGTCGCCCACCACCAGGAACCCGTGGTTCCGGGCGCTGGACCGGCTCACATCATGCCCAGGGCATGGGACCCGCGCGGTGACCTGTGCGCCGCACCGCGCGCGCGGCCCGGTGGTCGACCTCACCCAAGGTCTGGGAACCACAACGCGATCTCCCGCGCGGCCGACCCAGGCGAGTCCGACGCGTGGATGATGTTCTCCATCACCGGCGCCCCGGTGTCGCAAGCCAGGTCCCCGCGGATCGAACCCGGGGCGGCCAGCGTCGGGTCCGTCGCGCCGGACAGGACCCGCACCCCCTCGATCACCCTGTGCCCCTCGACAACCACCGCGAGCACCGGCCCGGACAACATGAACTCGACCAACGGGCCAAGGAAGGCCCTGCCGGCATGTTCGCCATAGTGCTCGCCCAGCAGCGCCGCGTCGGCGGTCCGCAGCTGGGCAGCAACCAGCCGGTACCCCTTGGCCTCGATCCGCCCCACCACCTGCCCCACCAACCCCCGACGCACCCCATCGGGTTTGACCAGCACCAACGTACGTTGCACCTCACTCATACCGCCCACCCTACGTCCTCGACCCTCCCGGCGGCGCCGTCGTCCGTTCGGCACACGTGCCGAAAACATCCCGATCAGGGTCGGCCGAGCAGGACCCGGGCTTGGGCGACCAGGAGGATCGAACCGGTGACCAGGACGGCTGATCCGCGGTCGACTTCGCCTTCGCAGCGTTGGACGGCCAGGTCGAGGGCGTCGTCAAGACGGGGTTCGACGTGGACGCGGTCGGGGCCGAACACGTCGTGAGCCACGACGGCCAGGTCGTCGGGGTCCATGGCGCGCGGGCCACCAGCCCAGGTGACGACGATCTCGGCGAGCAGGGGCTCGAGCTCGCCGAGGATGCCTTCGACGTCCTTGTCGGCCATGACCCCGACGACGCCGACGACGCGCGTCAGGGCGAACGCGTCATCGACAGCCGCGACCAGGGCACGGGCGCTGGCAGGGTTGTGGGCACCGTCGACGAGCACCGTGGGGCTGGAACGCACGACCTCCAGGCGGCCCGGGGACGACACGTCGGCGAACGCCTGCTCGACGACCGCGGCGTCCAGCGCGGCGCCACCGGTGAGCAGGGCCTCGGTGGCGACCAGGGCGAGCAGGGCGTTGTCGGCCTGGTGCTCGCCGAACAGCGGGACGAACACCTCGGTGTACACCCCGCCCAAGCCCCGCATGGTGATGAGCTGCCCGCCAACAGCGCCGACCCGGTCGAGCACCTCGATGTCCACCCCCTGGCGCACGGTCCGCCCAGCCCCGACCTGGGCGGCGTGGTCGACGACGACCTGTTCGACGACCGGGTCTTGGGTGGCCAGCACCAACGTCGCCCCGGGTTTGACGATACCGGCCTTCTCCCCGGCGATCGAGACCAGCGACGTGCCCAGGTACCGTTCGTGGTCCATCGCGATGGGGGTGAGCACGGCAACCTGCCCGTCGGCGACGTTCGTCGCGTCCCACAACCCGCCCATACCGACCTCGACGACCGCGACGTCGACCGGGGCGTCGGCGAACGCCGCGAACGCCATGACCGTGAACACCTCGAAGGACGACAGCCGCGGTGCGCCGGCCGCCACGGACTGCTCGTCGACCATCGCGACGTAGGGTGCGACGTCGTGCCACACCTGCGTGAACCGTTCGCGTGAGACCGGAGCACCGTCGATGACGATCCGTTCGGTGTCGCTGGTCAGCGGCGGGCTGGTGAGCAGACCGGTGCGCAGCCCGTGCTCACGCACGAGGCGCTCGACCATCCGCGAGGTGGACGTCTTGCCGTTGGTCCCCGCGACGTGCACGACCGTGAACGTGTGCTGCGGGTTGCCCAGCAGGTCGCACACCGCCTCGACCCGCGCAACCGTCGGGTCGATCTGGTCGTCAGGAGCACGTGCGTTCAGCTCGGCGACAAGCTCGCGCCACTGGGCGTCGTCGGTCTGACTGTGCCCCATCTACGGGCCCTCCATCCCTATTCAGCGGTGGTGGTCTGGGTGTCCCACGTGACGATGTTGCGTTCGGTGCGGGAGAACTCCACCCCGACCAGATGAACCCGGACGCCCTCGGCCAGGTACTTCGCGGCGTAGGCCTTGTCTTTGATCTGGGCCAGCGCGGTGCCCTGGGGGCTGTCCACCGCCTTGAACTCGAACAAGAACACCTGGCCGCCGTGGCGGACGGCCAGGTCCAGCCGTCCGGTGCTTGAGGTGTCCTCGGCGACAGTGTCCAGCCCCACCGAGGCGAAGAAGGTGTAGAACACCGACGCGTAGTACCCCTCGGCCTGCGCGATCTTGTTGTTGCGGTACCAGTCGTGCGGGATCGAGGCGAAGTGCGACGTGAGCAGCGCTTTTACCCCCGTCAGGTCGCCAGCCTCCAGCAGGTCAGGCAGCGGGGTGCTGCGGGTGATCGCCTTGCTGCCGTCTGGTGACCAGGCTTTCAAGAAAGCTTCGGTCAGGCTCGCACGCACCTCCCGGTTCGGGAAGCGCAGCTGGTACCTCATCGCGCCGAGCACCTGCCGGGTCGACCCGATCGTGAGGTACCCGGTCTGGAACAACAGCGCCTCTGTGGACATGTCGCCGATGTCGAACGTCGACAGCAACGACCTCGTCGCCTCCAGGCCGCCCAGTCCCGGGACGTACACGTCACGTGAGGTCAGCGTCTGCAACAAGGACAGGGGCGTGCCAGTCTCGAACCAGTACGCCTCGAAGCTGCGGTCACGGAAGAACAGCAGCAGGTCGTACGGGTTGTACACCGGTTCCCCAAGCCAGCTGTAGCCGTTGTACCACTCGCGCACCTCGTTGCGGTCCACCCCATCAAGCTCGGGGGCGAACACGGTGTCCAGGTCGTGCTCGGTGTACCCGCACACCGCCGAGTACCGCGGGCTCAGCGAGATGTCGTCGAGGTTGTTCAGGTGGGAAAACTTTGAGACCCCGGTGAGCATGACGAACCGCAGGTGCGCCTCTTGTCCTTTGAGGACCGAGTACACGTCGCGCAAGCCCCGACGTATGTCCGTGGCCACCTGCGCGTCGGTGAGGTTGTCCAAGATCGGCTTGTCGTACTCGTCGACCAGGACCACCACCTGGCGGCCGTGGACCTTCTCAGCCTCCTGGATCAGCCAGATGAACAGGTCAGGGATCTGGTAGTCCGGCATCGGGCCCAGACCCAACCGGTCGGCGTTGCGCTGCAGCTGGACGACGATCCGCTCAGCCAGCGCCGCGCTGTCGCCGGGGCTGCCTTCGGCGAACCCCAACCGGACGACCGGGTAGACCGTGTCCCAGTCCCACGCGTCGTAGCAGGCCAGGCCTTCGAACAGCGCCTTGTTGCCGGCGAAGAGCTCGGCCAGCGTGTCCAGGAACAAGCTCTTGCCAAACCGTCGCGGCCGGGACAAGAAGCAGGTGCGCCCCCGGGCGACCTGCATGGCGTACCCGGTCTTGTCCACGTAGTAGTAGTCGCCGCCACGGATCGTGGCGAACGTCTGGATGCCGATCGGCAGCTCCTTGCGCGGCATCGCCCCTCCCGGACTCTGTACGCACCACCTATCCTACGCGGACCCCGGCGTGCTTCCCCGAAGCCCGGGGCGGGACGTCCCCAGAGCGCTAGGCTGGATATCCACACTGCACAATCCCGACTGTGGAGGACCTGGTGAGCACTGCGCGACCGGGCCCGAAGACATGACTGCGCGGCACCTGGACCCCGACGCCGCATTCTTCGCCGAGTGGGCGGCCAGGCGCCCGGGGCAACGACGAGACCTCGACCGGGCCGAGAAGATCGCTGCCGAGCTCGGGGCGTTCCCGGTCGGGGTCCCTGTGCTCACCGTCGTGGGGTCCAAGGGCAAGGGCACTGCCGCGGTCAACGCCGCTGCCGCGCTGGCCGCGCACCGTCGGGCCGACGGGCAGCACCTTCGGGTGGGCCTGGTCACCTCCCCGGCGCACCGGACCAACACCGAACGGATCCGCCTGGACGGACTGTCCATCGCCGAGGCGACGTACGCCCAGATCGCTGCCGGGCTCACCGCCGCGAGGCACGCTGTCGATGTCACCGACGGGTACCTGTCGCCCACCGGGGCGTTTACGGTTGCCGGGGTCGCGTGGTTGCACCGGCGGTGCGACGTGCTCGTCGTCGAAGAAGGCCTGGGCGGCGCGTCGGACGAGGTCAGCCTGTTCGCCCCTGACGTGGTGGCGCTCACCGAGGTGTTCGTCGAACACGCGGCTCTGCTCGGCGACAGCCCAGGGGCCATCGCCGCCGACCTGCTCGCGGTGGTCCGGGCAGGCACGAGCGCAGTGGTCACCGGCCCGCAGAGCCCGTCGGTCACCACCGTCGTGCGGCACGTCGCGCGCCGCACAGGTGCCCAGGTGCACCAGGTGCCCAGCGGCCACCCCCGCCGCAGCGACGAGCTCGCCCAGGCGAACCGCGCCCTGGGTGTCCAGGCCGCGGCAGAGCTCGCCCGACGCCACAGGTGGACCGCAACCGACGCCGACATCGAGGCGGTGCTGGCGACCGTCCGCACCCCCGGTCGCGGGTCGTGGCACCGGTGGCGCGGCGCCGACATCATGGTCGACGGGGCCATCTCCCCCACCGGGGTGCGGGCTGCCGCAGTCCAGCACACCGAGACCACAGGCCGTCTCGCCCACGCCGTGCTGTGCTTGCCCGACGACAAAGACGTCC
>WRCL01000157.1 GCA_009783975.1 Micrococcales bacterium | reverse complement strand
GCGCACAAAGCCGGCGAACGACGCGGCGACGCTCACAGGGTTGCCGGGCAGAGCGATGACAGGTGTGCCCTGCCAGGTCCCAGCGGCCTGGGGTTTTCCAGGTTTGACGCGCACATGGACGACGTGCTGGGCCAAGACGTCACGTACGACGTCGAAGTCGCCGGCGGAGATGCCCCCGGCGACGAGCAGGAGGTCAGCGCGTGCGGCGAGGTCGTCGAACAGCGTAGCCAGCTGGCCGGCCTGGTCTGGGCAGTGCCGCCGGGCGACGACCCGCGCCCCGGCGCGGCGTAGCGCAGCGGCAAGGTAGGTGCTGTTGGAGTCGTACACCTGCCCCGGGGCCAGGGGGGACCCGGGGGTCTGGGTCTCGTCACCGGTCGTGACAAGGGCGACCTTGGGCCGTGCGTGGACGACGAGCTCGGCGTGCCCGACGGCGGCGGCGGCGGCGAGGTCTGCGGCGCGCAGGGTCCGGCCGGCGGGCAGCACCACAGCGCCCGCGGTCGTGTCTTCGCCGCGGGCCCGCACGTGCTGGCCTGCGCTGACCGGGCCGAGGATCACGTGGTCACCGTCGACCTGTGCGTCTTCGAACGCGACGACCGCCTCGGCTCCGTGCGGCAGCGGCGCCCCGGTCATGATCCGCGTGGCGCACCCAGGTTCGAGCCGGCCTGGGGCTGCACCAGCAGCGACGACGCCAACGACGGGCAACCGTGCCGGCGCAGCGAGGGTGTGGACGGCAAAACCGTCCATCGCAGAGTTGTCGAAACCCGGGACGTCGACCAGTGCGTGGACCGGTGCGCCCAGGACCCGTCCTGCGCAGCGGCGCAAGGGTCGGGTCCGCAGGCCGGTCGGGGCCGCGAGGGCAACGACGCGGGCGCGGTACTCGTCAGCGCTGAGGACAGGTCGTCGCATCACCATCGTCGAAACATACTGCGTCAGGTGCCATCCGGCCGCTGCGCGTCAGACCCGCTGGCCCCGGGTGATGTACGGCGCGACGTACAGGGCGATGAGGACGAGCAGGAACACGACGTACGCACCGAGCAACCACCACAGGCCGAGCTGGTACCCGTCGACGACTTTCGTGGAGATCTCGCCGATGGGGCCGGTGTACGACTCCAGGGTCGTCACGTTCGCCTTGTTCATCTCCTGTGTGCGGTTGAACAGCTGGGGGACGAGGAACCCCCCGTACGCGCCGAAAGCCGAGACGATACCCAGGGCGGCCGAGGTCTTGCGTTCGGTCGAGATCCCGGCGGACTGGTTCTGGGCGTCGACGGACCCGGCGCGGTGGGAGAACACCGTGGGGATCATCTTGTACATCGACCCGTTCCCGGTGCCGGTAGCGACGAACAACGTCAAGAAGCACAGCAAGAACAACCAGAAATAGGTTGGCGGGGCCTGGATCGCAGCGATGTCTTCGATCGTGTCGCCGGTGAGGTTGGAATGGAGCGCTGCCTCTCGTGCTGCGTTGAGCCGTGCGCTGCGGGAGGCATCGAGCACCTTGATCGCGGCGAACGCTGCGATGATCATCAACGAGAAGGCGATGACCGTGATGTAGGCACCACCGTACTTGTCGGCGAGCTTGCCGCCGAACGGCCGGATGAGCGAGCCGACGAGCGGACCCAAGAATGCCAGCCCGACGACGACGGCCCCACCGCCGAACTTGATCGTCGACTGTGCGGTGAACAGGTCGTTCGCGAGCTTGGGGAACGCCCCGGCCAGGCCGATGAACGAACCGAACGTCCCGATGTACAAGAACGACAGCCACCACAGGTGCGGGTCTTTGAGCGCTGCTTTGTAGCCGCTGAAGTCGGTCTTCGCGCTGGTGAGGTTGTGCATCCCCCACAGCGCCCCGCCGATGGCCAGGCAGATGAGCGGGATCCAGAACCACCCGGCGATCGGGAGGTTGAAGATCCGCTTGGTGTTGCCGTCGGCGGTGACCATGACCACAGCGGTGATCGACACGAGGATCGGGACGGTGAACTGTGCGATGGCGGCGCCGATGTTGCCGCCGGCGGCGTTGAGGCCCAGCGCCCAGCCTTTCATCCGCTGCGGGAAGAAGAACGTGATGTTCGCCATCGAGCTGGCGAAGTTCCCACCACCGAAACCACCGAGCGCCGCGACGAGGAGCATGACCGAGTACGGTGTGCCGCCTTCGCCGTCGACGGGGTGGTTGGAGATCGCCACGCTCATGGCGATCGTCGGGATGAGCAGCAGCGCCGCCGAGACGATCGTCCAGTTGCGCCCGCCGATCTTCGCGACCATGAACGTGTAGGGGAACCGCAGCGTCGCCCCGACCAGGCTTGGTAGCGAGATGAGCCAGAACGCCTCAGAGCTGGTGAAGGCGAAGCCGTAGATGCCTGGCGACCCGTCGGGCTTGGCCTGGAGCCACACGACGACGATCGACCACAGCTGCCACACGACGAACCCGAGGAACTCGGCGTAGATCGAGAACCCGAGGTTCGTCCGGGCGATCTTCGACCCTTCGCGTTCCCACTGCTCAGTGTCCTCCGGGTCCCACCCGTCGATCCACCTGCCCTTGCGGAACACCAGAGCGTTGCTGGCAGTCTCACGCGAGGTCGCAGGCATGTTCTCTCCCTCATGCAGCCATGGGTCTAGGAGGACTCCGCAGGAGCGTAGCAGGTATCGACTACTTCGACTAGTGTCAATCGTCTTATACCGGCGCGCCCCAATTGTGCGGCGCTGACCTGCGGTGTCACGTCCTCGCCCGGGCGGCGTATTGTGCCTGTCGTCACTGCACGCCCCCACGACGAGCCCCCTGAGGAGCCCATGTCCACCACGCCGGCGGCGGTCGGTGACGACCGCCTGCGCCCGCTGTCGGCGGCGCAGGCTGCCCGGTACGTCCACCACCGGGCGCTGGCGCATGTGGGGCAGGGGGGCCAGGAGCGGCTCGCAGCGGCGAAGGTCCTCGTCGTCGGCCTCGGTGGCCTGGGGTCACCGGTCGCCTTGTACCTGGTCGCCGCCGGTGTGGGCACTGTCGGCCTGGCCGACCCCGACGTCGTCGTCGACTCCAACCTCCAGCGCCAGGTCGTCCACACCACCGGTGAGGTCGGCCGGCCGAAGGTCGACTCGGCCGCCGCGCACCTGGCCGCCCTCAACCCCATGGTCGAGACCGTCCGTCACCCGGCCGGCCTCACCGTCGACAACGCCTCGCGCTTGGTCGCCGGGTATGACGTCGTCGTCGACTGCACCGACACCTTCGACGCCCGGTACCTCATCAACGACGTGTGCCTGGACCTCGCCACGCCCTGGGTCCACGGCGCCGTCGACGGTGTCGACGGTGAGGTCTCGGTCTTCGTCCCCGGGTCCGGTCCGTGCTACCGCTGCCTGCACCGGGCTGCCACCCCCCGCGAACCACAAGGTGTGCTGGGCCCGCTGCCTGGGATCGTCGGAGCCATCGCCGCCACCGAAACCCTCAAGCTCGTCCTCGGCGCCCCCAGCCTGGTCGGACGTGTCCTGCTCGTCGACGCCTGGGCGATGTCCTTCGACGAGGTCGCTCTCACCCAAGACCCCACCTGCCCCGCCTGCGCACCGTGAGTGCCCCTGGTGCTCTACCCGCTGCCGTCGACGCGAACCGTGGCCCTCGATGGCGGGAGACCCGTGGGGCCTTCAAGCTCGCCGCCATCGACACTGCCGCATGGCAGCGGTTCGCCGCCGACTGCGGCGTTGACGACACCTGGGTCCTCGACCGCGTCCGCACCCTCGCCGCCGCCGCCCCCGCCGCCGTCGAACAAGCCCTGGCCGGCACTGACGCCGAGGGCACCGACGACCTGCGCACCCGTCTGCTCCCCCGCCTCGCAGCCCACACGACCACCCTCACCACACAGTAGGCCGGGCCTCTTGCGCCCGCCTTGCGACGCACGACCTCTGACGCCACCTTCTTCTCTAGCGCCCGAGGATGAAACGCCCAAGGCGCCGGCAGCCACCGGCCAGGTCCTCGGACCGCAGGACGAGAAGCACGGCAACGATGATGCTGGTTCCCGCAACGATCCCAGGGACGGTGCGCACGAACAGCAGCACCACCCCAAGCAGGACAGCGAGCGTGAGAATGATCCGGGGGTCGGCGTCGTCGTCCGAGAAGAACCCGACAACCGCAGTGATGACACCCGTGACGACAACAAGCGCACCCGCGACAAGTGCGACGGGCGCGAGCACGAGCCAGGCTGGAACGGCGAGCCCCCTGAGCACGACACGCACGGCGGTGTGCCTGAGCATGGCGGTGAGCCACGCAGCCGATGTGTCCGCGGCCACCGGTGTTGGCGTCCCGCGGCGCCCGGTGACCTCGCTGCGGAGCTTGTGCAGGGACAGGCCTGCCTCGGTCAGGACCTGGGCGGCCAGGCTCTGCTGTTCGCGGATCAGCCCGAGGAGCAGGTGGGGCGGACCAGGAGACGCCGATCCGCCCTCTTTTGTCGCCAGGGCGAGGGCCTTGCGGGCTCGCGGCGCCAGCGCCGGCTGGCCTTCGTGCGCTGCACGGTCGGGCAGCGACGCGAGGAGCGAGTTCCGCAGGTCGTCAGGTGCCACGCCCACACGTTCGAGCACGTGCGCGGCTCCGCCGTCGTCGAGCAGCGCGAGCAGCAGGTGCTCGGTGCCGACGTGGGGTGCGCCGAGCTGGAGAGCGTGCGCGACCGCCCCGGCGACGGTCTTGTCCAGGGCCGGGCCATGGCTGTGGGCGGCGGTGTGTACGTCCGTCGGGGGGTTCTTCGTGCGACGCCGGAACCACACAGGCCGGTCAGGGGCTTCGCGAGCCCGATCGTGCTGTGGGCGTGCCGAAGCGTTCTCGTCGGGTGCGTCGTCACACAGGTCCCCAGCCGCGTCGTGCAGGACCTCGTCCTGCGGCCCGGCAGGGTCGGCCGGCCAGGTGTCCTTGTCGGGCGTGCCGTAGGCCGGGTCGGGTGGGAACGGCTGGGTCATCGTGTCCGGGGCTCCCAGGAGGTTCAGGCCAGGAACACGCTGAGCCTACTGGCGAGCCGTCGGCTGCGGACGCCATTCGGTGCCACCATCGGCCGGCCGTCTCATGCAGGTCCTGCACGTCCTTGGCAGCACCTTGCACATCCACGTCGAGTCCGCGGACGACCGGTGACCGCGTCCCTGGCCGTTCTCCTCGACGGCGACCTCAACCCGGGCCCCGCCTCGCAACGACGATCCTCACCACATTGTCGTGGGGCAGGGGCCTGGTATTCGCAGGTTCGTTCGTCCGACCATTCCGCGGTCACGTCGGAGCCGGCGCCGCCCCCAGCGGGTCCTCAGGTATCGATGATCGCGGCGACTTCGTCGTCGGTGGCCTCGAAGAGGGCGACGACCTGCGCGGGGGGCATACCTTGTGACAGTGCCCGACGGATCCGCCGCATCCGTTCGGCAGCTGCGCCTTGTTGAATGCCCTGTTGGAGGCCCTGTTGGATCCCTTCTTCCAGTCCTTGTTTGCGTCCGTGGGATTCGTAGGTGGCCTGGGCGCGCAGGTACCGCTC